>NZ_JAHZPH010000006.1:0-106406 GCF_019929365.1 Streptococcus oralis
ATACCTAGATAGCTATGAGCAGGGAGTTTGGTCCCAGCTGGAATTTGAAGCTCGTAACTGCCCAAGCTATCCACTACCGGCGTTTCCTTCAAGGATTCCACGTTGGTATCTGTTAACTCACTGTTTCCAGAGCGTGTCTCAACAGAGAAGTCTTGGATACGCCACCAGAGGTCGAGTGCCTTGGTATTGCGTACTCGGATGTAGCGAGCATTGATCGCTCTGGTCACTTCCTTGGTTTGCTCACCTGCCAAGCGATCGAGTTCCTGCCAAGTAGTTCCATCTGTAGAGTACTCAAGTACACCTGCGGCAAGTTTATCACCCGTTCCTTGGCGAAGACGAACTTTAGTGACTGACTTGACTTCACCGAGGTCAAGTTGTGCCCAGGCATCTACTGGAGTCGTATTGCTACCGTCAGCATTTGCCATCATGGCTTCTGTATTGTCCTTGCCATCGGTGATTTGACGGGCTGAGGTATTTAGTTTGTAAACTAAGTTTGAGCTTAGACTAACTGTCGTTGCTTGTTGGCTACGAGCTTTTTCAACTGGACGGTTAACTGCAATTTCCTGAACTGCAAACCATGTGTTCTCACGATTCTCTGTCGCAATCATGCGAACTGCTTTGGCCTTGATATTGAGATTTTCAAACTTAAGCAGGGATTCATTTCCAACATAGCTTGGCTCTTTCAAGGTTACCCAGTTATCGTTTTCATCTTGATACTGCACTTCTGCCTTACTAAAAGTATCACGTGGATTTGCCTGCGTTCCCATAGCAAAGGTCAAGGTTTGAATCGCTACTGGTTTGTTGAACTTCATACCAATATAATCACCTGTCTTGATGCTATTTGGTGATTTAATAATCGCATGAGTTGCCAAATCGCCGTCCGTTACTTCTGCCAAGCCACCTTCTACACCTGTTCGATTGGTGATAAAGGTACTGATGATTTGGTCTGGATGCAAGACTTTTTGAACTTCAGACGCCAGAACTTCTTTCAAGGATAGGATAAATGGACGAATATGTTGAACACCCAATTCAGCCTTTTCCATATGGTCTACATAATGGAAGGTGTGAGTTTGAGACTGTTCGTACAATTTCAAACCTTTATAGTAGCTATCCCAGAGTTTGGCTGCATCGTTTGTAGCCATGGCTTCAGTTCCTGTAAGGAAGGCATCGAGAGCATTCATTTGGTCGATTGCGTTATCCAACCAATAGTGGATTTGGGCAACCATTTTTTTATCGCCTGATGCTTTATAGAGTTCGGCTGCTTCTTTAATTTTGGCAAATTCTGCACGCAAGGCTGCACGTTCGGCAGTCACATCCTGACCTGCTTTGAGCTTGGTCATGAAGTCTGTTAATTTTGGAGCCAAGTCTACAGATTCTTCTAGTTTGACGACACGATTATCCATGTTTTGGTTGATCATGTGCTTGCCAAGTTCACGGAAGGCTGCTGATACCTTGCTATCTTCAAAATGACCATTTTCTACAAAGTTGAAGGCAATATCATTGATTTTCTTAGCTTCTTCTTCTGATTTCCACTGTTTCCATGAGTATTGAGCTCCTGAAAAGAGGGCAATCTTAGATGGTTCAGACTGTTGCATTGGGTTCAACATGATACCAGATAGCAAGCTTGGATCCACATTTGGATGAAGGAATTTCTCACCACCACCTAGAATCAAGTGTTGTTTAGAGTTATCTGTTACAGGCCAGTTAATCCAAAGTGAAACCGGGCGATAGGTCTTGCCACCTGCGGATAGATTGTTCTTGAGAGTTGAAAGGAAGCTTCCAGAGACTTCACCCCAAATCTTACCTCCCGTCAAGGTCATGGATGTTGAACTTGGGAGATTTTCATTGAGGGATTTCAACTCATCCTCACGTCCATTACCCCAATACTGGCCAGGAACAAAGATCATTTCTTTACGAAGACCGCTGTAAGTTCCCTGCATTTCAGTCAACCACTTGGTCATATCTTGCATCAAGCGGTTGTAACTATTGTAGCCTCCGACTGGGCTTGGAGCATCATCTGCAAGGATACCAAATTCACGGACACCCACTTTCATCAACTGGGTAAATTTGGCCTTGATGGTTGCCAAATCTTCTTGGTAATGTGCCTCATTGCCAAAGCGGATACGGTTGTTCATGAATGGATGGATGGTCCAAACATAGCGTGTTTTACTTTGATTTCCGACACGAGCAAGTTCACGGATTTCAGCTAGTTTTTCTTCTGGATAGAGTTCACGCCATTTCTTGTTATGGTATGGATCGTCTTTTGGTGCAAAGAAGTATTGGTTCAATTTCAAATCGCCACCATAACGCATGAGCTCTGCACGATCGGCATTCGACCATGGATTTCCATAGTAACCTTCGATGAAACCACGGTTCTTGAGCTCTGCGTAATCTTCTACTGTCACATTGCGAAGGACTGGCACTTGGCTTTCCTTGAGCATGTGTTTCAAAGTTGTCAAACCATAGAAGACTGCATCTGTGTCTTTTCCGACGATGGAAATCGAATTATCCTTGATGCTCAAGACATAGGCGTCGATCTTGTCAAAGAGACCTGCTGAAACATTGGACAAGTTTTGCTCTGCTTGTGAACCTTGTCCATGCACTCCAAGATAGATATTGGTTGCGCCAGCGATTGCTGCCTTACCAGTTGTATAAGATACTTGATTGTCCTGCAAGACACTCTTCAAGCGATTACGAGTATAGATATCGAGTTGATCACCCATGACCAGATTGACTTGCTTGCGAAGGGCTGTGACTCCTTCTCCATAAGTCACTTTTTGTGGAGTTGGGAAGACCTTGTACTCTTTCTTGAGATAGTCATCGCTCTTGCTGGCAGTGGCAATGCTGTCTTCGCTAGCTGGTTTACTTGCAGTGAATTGATCTGCCAATTCAACTGTTCCATCACCTGTTTGCTCTACTTTTGGTTTTTCTGGTGTAGTTGGTTTTTCTGGTTGACTTGGTGCAGGCGTTTCTTGCTCTTCTTTCACAGGTTTTAATAGATGAACTTCAGCTGCACTTGCAAAACCACCAACGCCTTCCAATACTTTCAACTCAATCTTGTTGGTATCTACCGCCGCAAAGTTGACTGTTTTTTCTTGGGCGTTGTTGTCCCAGCTTCCTTCTGAAACCTTGACCATTTGGCCTTCTTTTTGTGCGTAGATTTCGTAGCGCGTCACGACACCATTTCCACCACCTGGACGTGGGAGATAAGTCAAGCCATTGACTTTTTCTGCTTCTTTCAAGGTCATAGTAAGAGTGTATGGCGCAGTGTCACCAGTCCACTTAGTATGCCAGAAGGTATTTGGATCATTGTCAAAGGCCTTTTCAACAGCGCCTTCAGTCGCGTTTCCTGGAAGCTGCTGACTGCTTGCGGTTGCAGTAATTTTATCATTTGAAATCAAACGAGGATTTACAAATGGTTTGTCTGACAACTCTGCACTATGCAAGATTCCTTTGAAGCCACCGATGCTTTCAAGCGGTAGTACCAAGCTATTGTGGGCAAAGCGAGGGTGGGCTGGATTTGCGATACGTTCAATCTTTTCACCATCCACATAGACTTCGGTTGACTGTGGTTTGGTTACGATGGAGATTTGATAACGTTTGTTCTTTTCAAGTTTTTTATTGAATTGGATATGGAACTGTTCAAATTGATAAGCAAGATAGCCGTCTTTATCAGCTAGATAGATACGGTTGTCCCCACTTGTTGAGAAGGTTTGTTCTCCGTCTCCAGTGACAGTCACATCAAACTTCAAGACATGACTTGGACCAACATCACCTGCTAAGCCTTCGATACTGCTGTCTTTCTCAAAAGCCAATCCATTTTCTGTTGCGGTTACTTTCTTCGTTGCATATTCTTTCACCTTGTCTGGAGTGATGTTGAATAGTTCTTCTGAAGCAATTGCTTTTTCAGGATTAGACTGTGGCGCATAAGGGCTGGTTGGCAATGTGCGTTCTGCAAAGGTCGCAGCTGCACGGTCAGATCCCCAGGTGCGTTCTGCAGTGGTTTGCATGCTCTTGAAGAAGCGTTTAAAGATATCATAAGAGGTCAAACCTGTCTCATGAAGGTCGATATTGTCATTCCAAACTGCGTGCCCACCACCAAGGATACTTGGATGAGAAGCTGGTAGAAGTGGACCTCCACCTGTTCTAAAATCATTCGGTGTCCAGCTATTGTACTGACGTTCGTAGTTAGCATAGTCCCCGTAGGCTGCTTGACTATTACTTCCACTTGGCACACTATAGGTCGGCACATCCGTGATGTTGATAATCTTAGCTCCCTGAGCAATGGCTTCATTTGGTCGTTGCCATCCGATACTCCAGATATCAACCTCTACTCCGTTCCAATCAACCGCTGTTTTACCTCGTTTTGCACTGAGCGAGCCCCAGATACGAGGGGTATAGCCTTTTCCTTTAATGTATTTGATAAGGTCATTGACATAGCGACGATAGCTTTCTCTGCTGCCATAGTATTCATCCGTTCCGATATGAACAGTGGACACGCCATGAAGCGGTGCATCTGGACCATCGAGGAGTTTGTCATAAACTGATTTGACAAAAGCCAGCGTTTCATCGTATTTATTATCTAGGTCTAGCATAGCTACGCGCTCGACATTGTGCTTGCCTGCATAATCGCTCAGGCTACCTTGATACATGAGGTCTGGGCGGACTTTGACAAAGGACAAGGCGTGACCTGGTGTGTCAATTTCTGGTACTAGGTTGATATGCAAGGCCTTGGCAAGTTTGATCAGATTTTGCATTTCTTCCTTGGTATAATGCTCATCTGATGTCAATTTTTGACCATTCTTACCAACAATATCTGTCTCCACACGGAAACCAGTCTTGGCATGTTCAAGGACATATTTGAGTTGTTCTTCTGGTGTTAAATTCTTACCTGCCAAGTGTTCCTTGAGGAAGATATAGTTATCGTTGAGGTGCAACTGCAAGTCGTTCATCTTGTAGTAAGCCATGTTGAGCATGATGTCTACAAGGGTGTCATAAGGGATAAATTTACGACCTGTATCTAGCATAAAGCCACGGTGGCTGAAACTTGGGAAATCACGAATTTCGCCATTTTGTAGGTCTGTTTCTCCCATTTGAAGAAGAGTACGAGTGGCGTAGAAGGCTCCTGTGTTTGTGGCAGCTTCGATGGTAATCACATCATTTTGGATAGTGATGCCATACCCTTCTTTACCATAACCCTTGTTTTCAACCTTTTTAAATTCGATTCGTTTTTGAGCCTGCTTGTCACCTGTTGCTAGTTCCAATCCACGGCTGGCAAGGTCTGACTGATAGAAGGTTGCAGCCTGATCAAAGCCTGAATCTCCTGTTGCAAGGACTGTATCTGAAGTGATAGAAGATTGACCTTCTTTCCCATACCATTGTTGGACCGCTGGTGCAACTTTTGGTTTCACACCCACGCCTTCGTCCTGATGTAGCCCCTTGATGACTACTTCAAATTCCTTAGTGAAAGTATGGCTGTCTTTGATTTGTTGTACCATGACCTTGACACGTTGATCTGTCAGAGGTTGGTAGATGCGATTTTGAAGGTCAATCACACCCTGCTTGTTACTACCAATCAGACTAACCTGACCTGGCAAATTTGGTAGGACAAGAGACTTGCCATCTTCAGCCACATCCAACTGGTTAACTTGGCGGATATCCGTTACCTTACTATGGTCCGGAACGTTTGAATAAGCTCGAATTTCTTGGATTCCAACATTTCTCCAGCCCATTGTTCCCGCTTGATAATCATTGACCTCAAGTTTGAGATACTTAGCTTTGATACTCTCAGCTAGGTCTACTTTCTCATCTAAAACAGGGTCTCCAGTCTTGGTATGCGCTAGTTTCCATTGTTTTTCTCCATTAGCGCCCACGTCTTCTTGACCTGCGTAGTAGAGACTCCAAGATTTGATATTTGGGTCATTTTGCCCATTGCGAAGACGACGATCCCAGTCAATTTCCACATGCTTGATGAGGGTAGTTTTTGGAAGAGTTAATTCGAAGGTTGGTTTCGGTACATCTTTGTCCGTAGCCCAACGAGTATTGTCATCTCCATCAATAGCCTTATCTGCAGTAAAGTTAGTTCCAGTCTCATGGTTGTTTGCTGAAGCAGTAGCACCTTCGAGATGGTTGACATCTTCTCTATCTTCGATTGTCTTTTCAGCTGGTTTTACTGCTGGTGTAGTGGTTTCCGCAGGCTGTTTGTCTGCCTTTGGTGTTTCAACCGGTTTCGGCGTTTCTGCTGGCTTGGGACTTGCAGGACTTGTCTCTGGTTTTGCCTCCTCACTTGCTGCAGGTTTTGTTCCTTCTTCGGTTGCCTGACTACCCTCTTGATTTCCTTCTGTTGCAGCTTCTGCATCCGCCTTTTCAAGCGCAGCTGCTAAATCATCTGGTAACTTATCCAGAGCTTGAACATGAGTGATACTTCCCTCTGTCTCTGAAGGCGCTGCTGTTTCTGCTGCCTGAACCATATTGGCTCCAAAGATACTAGCACCAATCATAACTGAGGCTGCACCAATTGCAAATTTGCGGATACTATAATGACAGCGTTTCTCAAAAAAGTGTTTGTCCATATTTCTCCTATTTCCTTTCATCCGCCTACGCTAGTAAGCGTTATCATTTCTCCTTTTAAAAAGGAGAGAACCAAGAGGTCCTCTCCAGGTGTTTGATTCATTTTCCGACTCTGACTCCCATAGAAGTCCAAGTCACTTATCCAAACAATGTAGTTGTGGAATAAATAAATATCTATTCTTTTTTACTGTTAATAGCAAAGAGGGCAGCTGATAATGCTAGGCTGATTCCTGCTAGGAAGAGGGCTGTATCAGACTGGTCTTCTCCTGTTTCTGGGAGTGTCTTCTTGCTTTCTTCATTTTTCAGAGTATCTTTGATTTCTGATGTCTTTGTATCAGCTAGTGGAGTTGGTGTCAACTTATACTCTGGTTTCTCAACAGTTGGTGCTGGTTCATCACCTGCTGTACCTAGCGGGCCTGTGTACTCTGGTTTTTCATGTACAGCTGGCTCAACTCCATTGGCTCCACCTTTGTATTCTGGCAATTCGTGAACCAAGGCTTCAACCGCATTGACTCCTCCCTTGAACTCAGGGACTTCATGAGCAGCTGCTTCTGCCACATTAACACCGCCTTTGAACTCTGGTACTTCATATACAGCCGCTTCTGCCGCATTAACGCCGCCCTTGAACTCAGGAACTTCATGTACAGCTGCTTCTGCTGCATTGACACCGCCTTTGAATTCTGGTACTTCAAGAACTGGTGGTTGCTCTTCACCCTTGCTGCTTGTAGGAGCGTCAGGTTTCGGAGCAGAATCTTTTAATTGATTGAGATAATCTGCAAAGTATTTCACCATTCTTTCCGTCAAGAGATGGTTATCCGTCGCATATTTCATGCTTGCCTGAACACTAGCTACTTCCTCTTGATTTTCTTTATCTGTCAATTTTTGAGACTTAGCTAAAGCTGCTTCATATCCTGACAAGTCAAGCGGTGTTTCTGCTACCTGTGGACGGGTAAAGATGAGTTCCGCTGCAGATTGGTATTTATCTCCACCATCTCCGTATGTCTTGGTTCCCGTAAGGACAATTTTCTTAGCCTTGATTGTCTTGCCAAAGTCAATGTCTTTTGGCTTATTGTTATCAGGCCAGTCCGTCGCAGTGAAAGTGTGCTCCTTGCCAGACTCATCTGTGACAACCAGTTTCACATCTCTCAAGTTACCGTTTGAACCTGAACCACGTGGTACATAGCGAAGTCCTGTGATTTCAGTCGGTTCTTTCAAGACCATGGTTGCAGGCTTGCCTACATCTCCACCATTCCAAGATGTATGCCATAGGCTAGACACATTACCATCAAAGGCATTCTCTAGACCTTCACCTGGTTGAGCTGGCGCATCCAAACTTTCAAAGTCTTCTGCTACCAAAGCTGTCTTCTTCTGAACCAAAGCATTCTTCAAGGCTTCAATCTTGGCAATCTCTGCACGCGCTTCTTCCACGCTAATGTCATCATCTGCCTGACTGAGATTAAAGACCGCCTCTTTCAAAGCATCCATAGACTCTTTCGTGTAGTTGGTCATGGCAACCGTTGGCAAGTAGTTCTTCAGAGCATTTTCTGTCAACATCTTACCTGTTAGGGTAATTTCTTCGATGTGAAGATTATCCATCATGAAGTCGTTGTAACCACGGAAGTTGGCATTTCCGCCAGCATCTCCACGAGTATTGCTTGCGTTGCCTGTTGAGTAGATACCTACCCAAGTATCGCCTGTTTCTGCACCTGTCACGAGGAAGGTTGCTTTCTTGGCTTTCTTAGAATCCGTCCAAGTATTTGGCAATTCATGCATTTCCAAATTGCTTGCTTGACTACCACGACGACCTGACTGGAATTCTCCCTTACCGACGACAAAGGCATAGGTATTGTCTGATCCTGCTTCGTACTCAAAGGTTACACGGTAGGTCTTACCAGCTTCAAAGCGGAAGTTTTGTGGGATAGTTTGGTAAACCAAGTTACGACGGCTCACTAGCCCATTTGTCTTCAATGACCAATTTCCTTCGATAACATCATCGACTTTCTTACCATTCCAACCACGCTGTGTATATGGATCGTGTTTTTCAGACAAGTGAGTGCGGTTATCTTCAACACCTTCGACACCACCTACTACAAATGGGAAGATTCCTTGAGCTACATTTTCAAAGTCTTGTTTGAAGGTTCCTTGACCTGTATCATGCTTGTCTCCGTACATGCTTGAATTGTTTTCAAAGGTACGAATTTCATCAAAGTAAGTTGCTTCATCACCAGCTTCACGACTCAATGTCAGAGTAACATTTGATACATCTGAACCAGTTGTAAAGAAGGTGTACATATTTTGGAAGTAACTTGTATCATCAACTGTAGCATTGTCACGACGTGTATTGTGGGCGTAGGCCTTAACATAGTTGAGAGCGAGTGACTTATTGGTATAAGTAGTCACTTCTTTTTCACCAGTATTTACAGTGATACTTGCCTTGGCATTACTACGGTTATCGACACCGACATAAACAGCATACTTAGTATTTGGTTTCAAACCAGTCAGTTTCTGAGTGAGGCTGACCTTGCTCTTATTGCCTTGGATACGAAGCATTTCATTTGCACCCTGTGATTTGACAATTTCCGCCTTAGAAGCATCACCAGAAATGGTCCAGTGTTTCAAGGTTCCACTGTTAAATCCTTGGTCATAGATATGCATGCCTTCGCTCCATGACATTTCAGGATTGGTTTGTTTTGAACGGTAGAGAACGTATGGTTGATTTGCTAGAAGGTCTAGGGTAATCTTGCCATCTTTTACAGGTAGTTCTTGCTCTTCTGTCTTACCTTGGTCAGTTAGCTTGTAAAGGTAAACCTTGCTATTTGCCCAATCGCTTGGAAGTGTCCAAGTTGTTGCACCAGCCTGCGTATTGAAGTAGTACATTTTTTCCTTATCAGCAGGAAGTTTCTTACCATTTGCATCCCAGTTCCAAGGAGTCAAATAAGCTGAACCATCTTGGATGACACGTCCGTTGAGCGTTACTGTACGTTCGCGGTATTGCGAGCTATTGACATCGTTTGACTTACGAGTCACAACAACCTTGTTACCTGCTGCATCGACTAGCTCAACCTTCATTTCTGGAGTCCATTTATAGGTGCTACCATTATCGGTCATGGTAACTGGTGTACCATTTTCCCATTTGCTTACAGTGAAGTGTTGGAAATACTTGGTCATCAAGTCATGGGCAAACAAGTTGGTTACATAGCCATTGTAATCACTTCTTCCTTGCCAGCCTTCAAAGTCTTTCATGCTGTAGCCACCTAGAAGTGGATAATCTGCTGCACCACCGTAACTTCTGTAGTCCCCTACCCAAGCATCTTTTTGGTGGTTACGGATAAAGCGGGTGATGGCACTGTTGATACCTTTATTGGTGTAGCCACCGTAGGTCAAGTCAGCAGCCCAGTGATGGAAGGTAGAGTCGTACTCACCACCATGGCCCCACTCGATTGCAAAGCGCCAGCCTTGCTTGTTGATTTCTTTTGCAAGAACGTGGGTAGCCCAGGCACCGTTATCACCTGATTGACCATTGCCCCAAACGTCCACATAGATAAAGTCGAGACCTTCGCCAAGTTTTTTCTTCAAATCTTCCCAACGTGCCAAACGGCCATGTGCTAGGTCATAAGCAGCATCAATGTTGATACCTTGGTCTAGCCAGTTCCAGCCATAGCTATAGCTACCATCTGGATTCTTACGGAGGATTTTTTCATTAAAGTACTTAGACTCAGGATAAGTTTCTGAAGCGTTAACATGGATACCTAGATGAGCACCATATTTCTTCGCTTTCGCAATCAAGGTCTTGAAGTCTTCAACACCACCAATACGTTTACCAATATCAGCATAGTTCAAGTGTCCAGAGTCATGACCTTCACTACCATAACCTTTAAGGAGAACACCTTGTCCTAGACCATCTGTATGAAGATTGATCTTCTTGATACCATCCAAAGTCATAAGGAATGGGTTTTGTGCTTGAGAACCAAAGTTCATCGCGATACGGTAAGCAGTGATATCCTTAACTTTTTCCCAACCTTGAGGGTTGTTCATGATGCTACGATAAGCAATGGCACCATCTTGCCAATCCACTTTCTTATCCGCATTGGCATCTTCAGTAATAACAACCTTGGCACTTGGAAGTTCCTTGGTATACTCTGGGAAGACAATGCCCTTATAAGCTTTTTCCCATTGCCATTCAGAACTATGAATTCCGACATAGTTGGCATTTCCGACTGTTTCCTTGTAGGCTGTCAAGCGGGTCCAGTCATAAGAACCTCCACCGTAGCTGTTTTGAGAGTTACTCCAAACACCTGCAGCAAGTTTATCTGTAGAAACAAAGCCATACATGTAACCCTTGGCTAGGTCTTTCATTGGATTGGTTACATCGATATGATCATCCCCGCTGACATGGGTATTATTTGACATAGTAGCCCCATCAAACTTAGCACCAGCCTGATCACTTGAAACAGATACTAAAGCATTGCCAAGGAAACTAATGGAAGAAAGCAGTTTTCTTTCATCATCAATCTTTTGACCTGGAGTAACTTGATTATGGTTGACAATCTTGGTCACATCAAAGTGCAATTGATTGTCCACAACTTGCAGACGAACTGTCATTTCCGCATTGATAAGATTAGCATCATCGCGAAGCTTCATCAAGTACTCTGCAGTTGTCTCATTGATTTTTTTGTAAGTAACTTCAGGTGTGACTTCATGTTTGTTGATAAATACTTTATTGAATTGTTGGACTTGTCCTGGCAAGGTATGCCCGTTCAAACTGTATTCTTTAATACGTGGGAAGGCTTGGTCAATCACTGCTTTGAGGACCTTAGACTGGATAGTGTCATAAGTCACCTTGCTATCGTCAACGGCCGGACCTGTTTCTTTCTGGGCAGGAGTATCATCTGCTTTCACGCCTTCTTGATTGTCTGTTTTAACGCTGACAACTGTACGCTCATTGCCATAGGAACCAGCTTTTAGGACGATTTTCTTCTCATTTTTAAGAGTTTCATTAACAGCTGCTGGCAAAGTAACCGTATCAAAGAGTTTCTCATCATTATTCGTTGCATTGAGTTGTCCATCTGACTTGAGGGTAATTGATAGGCGGTTAATTGATCCTGTCTCAGGCGCTGCTACACGCCCCCCCTTATACCAGGTGCTATCGGTTGGAGATTTATACTCCCAGAACCAGCCATCTTTGTCATAACCAACAAAAACATTGTTCTTGGTATCTTTAAATTTCAAGAAGACACCAAAGCGTGATTTGCCCTTTTCAGAATCATCTTTGAAGGTTAAATCAACAGTCGCATTTCCATTAGCATCAACGGTTAAGCCCTTCTTTTCAAACAGGGCTGGTTTGCCTGCGTTATCATTTTGAGCAGTTGAGGATAGTTGGTTGTAGCGGACACCTTTTTCTTCTCGGATAGTGACTGTTCCCTGTTGTTCTTTTTTCTCTACTGTTTGCCATTCAGCTGTCAATTTCTCAGGTGTTTCAGGTTTAGCAGCTGGTTTGTCCTCTTTTGGTTTTTCTTCAGCTGGTTTTTCTTTCTCTTCCAAGTCTGCTGGTTTGACACTTGAAATTCCCTTCATATGATCTTGGATCCATTTCAATTGGGCAGGTGAGAAGAGAATACCACCACTACGTTGGCCAACAACTCCATTTTGATGAACACCGACGAGTTTTCCTTCTGTATCAAAGATACCGCCACCACTAGCACCTGGTTTTCCTCCTTGATAACCGATCCCTTGGACACCTTCTCCATATGGTTCTGCAAAATCAACTGTAGTATTGACAATCGGATTCAATTTCCCTTCTGGATAACCAAAGACATGGAGCTTATCTCCGATTTTCTTAACTACTGGCTTTTTGGTTACTTCAACAGGCGTATTTTCCAGAACTGTTCGCAATCGAACAAGAGCCAAATCATTCTTGTAACCTTTTAGGAAACCTCCACGATCCCAGTGAATAATATCTTTTTTACTAAATTTAACATCTGGTAAGCCCGGATAAGAAATGCTATAGATATCCCCATCACCATTATCATTGTCAACAACCTTGCGATTATTGCCATCTGGAACGTCTTTTATAAAGTTATGGGAGACAGTTAAAACAAGATTTTCGCCAATGACAATCCCACTACCTTCACCTGATGGTGTCTTGATTTTGACAGTTGCTCCGTAGTTTAATTCACCATTCTTTGTTTTAGCTACATCTTCTGGAACGAGATTCTCAGTATCTTTAGCTAATTGATCCTTATCAACTTCTTTCCCTTTATCTTCAGCCTTATCTAATTTGCCATCTAAGCCTTCTGGTAATTTATCTGAAGCGGCCGATTTTTCTTTTTCAAGAGCCAATAGCTCTTCTTCTGTCTTAGGCCCATCTGTAACTTCTGGAGAACCTTGGTCCTCTCCTGCCTTAGGCGCTTCAAAATCACGCCCATCATTCTCTTTTGCTGTTGCAAGAGCAGTAGCTAAATCCGCTGGTAAATTCGCCGTGGAGCCAGACTGCACGCTATCTGCAAGAACTGTACTTGTCCCAAAGAATGCAGCCCCAATCATAACAGAAGCAACACCTAATGAAAATTTCCGAATACTATATTTACAACGTTTTTCAAATGATCTTTTATTCATAAACTCCTAAATCCTTTCATTTTTGAGTAAGCGTTTACATTTTCTTTTTAAAAAATACTCCTTCCTCTGAAAGTGCAATGCTTAACCCTGATAAATAAAAAATAATTATGCTTTTAATATAACAAATAATAACTAAGAAAGCAATAGGAAACAAGTAAAATTAACAAAAATTTTCTCTATTCTGATAAAAAGAGGCTCCAAATTTAGAATCTTTCTTTACAAATGTAAAAAAGGATTCAGCATTCAATAGAAATACTAAATCCTTTCTTATATTCTGCAACAGTTATTTCACATGTTTTGCGAGATCTTCTTGAGCCTTTTTATTCGACTCTTCTTTTTCTTTCATCCATTTTTCTTGGGCTTTTTGGTATTCTTCTGTTGTTACTGGCTTATCTTGTAGATCTAGGTATTTATACAAGAGGGCTTCGCTCGTACCCTTGTTACCTGAGTAAGCAAACGGAAGAGTAAATGGCACCATCTTAGACAACATTGGACGACCAGTTTTAGAAGTTGTTGGGATGAGCAAGGCACTGTCGGTCAACCAAGCTTGGGCAGCAGCATATTTTTCATAACGTTTTGAAACGTCAGTAGTTTCTTCCCCAGCTTCCACAACCATTTTTTCGTAGTCTTCCAAACCAACTTGCTTGGCAGCAGCGTTGTTGGTTCCAGAGTCAAATCCTAGGTAAGTCTTTGTATTTTCTCCGACAGATGGCTTGATGATATCAAGGTAGGTAGATGGATCCGCAAAGTCTGGAGACCAACCAACGTTATCTGAGATATCCCAATCTTCACCAGCAGCAGTCTCGGCAAAGTAAGTGATGTTCAATACATCATCTTTTTGAAGTTGTTGGATATCCACAACTACATTATCTGTTCCCAAAGTTGCTTCAAGTGACTGTTTCAAAGATTGCACACGTTGAACTTTCGTCGTGTTTGTTTGGTCTACAGGCATATCCAAGTGGATTGGGAATTTCACACCTTCTGCTTGAAGAGCTGTCTTAGCCTTGGCGAATTCTGCTTTGGCTTTTTCTGGATTGTAAAGACCATCTTGGGCATCATCCAAGTTCACGTTGCTCCACTCGTCACCATATGTCACCAATTTTTCTTTGACCAACTCACCAAAGTTTTTGCCATCTGCTTGAACAAATGTAGGTGGAACAAACAAGTTACGAAGCAGTTTAGTCGCACCACTTGCACCGTTTACTTGAGAGGCATAGGCAGTTCTATCAAAACCAAAAGCAAGAGCTTGACGGAAATCTTTGTTTAGAAGAGCTTTCTTGGTTGATGTTTTTTCTTCATCCGTTGTCTTAGAAGTATACTTATAAGACTGGCGATCAATATTCGTACCTACTAAATAAGTAGTCGAATCCTGTTGGGTATAAACGATGTTATCTTTAAATGATTTCTCAATCTCTGGGTAGCTAGCGCTTGTTGGGAAGAGACGTGCCATAGTAAAGCTTCCATCCTTGAAGGCTTCAGCTGGTTTGTTGGTATCTTGGCCATCCCAGAATGATAATTTAACCTTATCGATATGGACATTGTCCTTATCCCAGTAGTTAGGATTTTTCGCAAATTCAACAGAAGATTTGGCTACAATCGATTTGAGCAAGAATGGTCCATTGTATAGGATGCTGCTTGGATCAGTCCCTTTGGCGAAATCATCCCCTTTAGAGTTCAAAAACTCTTCGTTAACTGGAGCCATTACCCCCATTGTTGTCTTAGAATTCCAGAAGCTTTCTGGTTTGTTCAAAGTGTACTGAACTGTCTGATCATCCAGAGCCTTAATTCCTACTTGTGAGAAATCTTTGATTTCCCCTTTTACATAGGCATCCAATCCTTTGATTGATTCTTGGACAAGGTAAAGAGCATCTGATTTTTTATCAGCAGCATATTTTAGTCCTGTTACAAAGTCTTGAGCTTTGACTGCCGCGTATTCTTCACCTTCAGAAGTATACCATTTTGCATCCTTACGGATAGTATAAGTGTAAGTCAATCCATCCTTGGATACAGACCAATCCTCAGCCATAGACGGCACAAAGTTCCCGTAACGATCATTTTCTAGCAAACCATCAACCACGTTACTGGTAATATCTGCTGTCGCAGCCTTACCAGTTGTCAAATAGTTCAGGTTATCAGGGTCTGTTTCATAAATGTATGAGAATGTCTTCTCTCCTTTAGTGCTCGAACCTGATCCAGAACATGCAGCTAAAGTAGTCGCCGCCAATAATGTCACACCCGCAAGGGCAAATAGTTTTGAACTTTTCATCATTTTCTCCTTTAAAACTTTCTCTCCATTATAGACTCTTTTCAAAAAGATGTCAACAGAATTTTCAGAATTTTTAGGTTAGTTTAGTATATTCTGAAAAAGCAAAAAGGAGAAGACAGTGATTGTCCTCCCCAGATGTTAGTTGACAAAGAGCCACATTATAAAGTCAAAATAATTTATTTTAATTTAATATACTTCTGTGGTAATAAAACAATATTCAAAAATGGAATTTTTTTCAATATATAAGTTGCCAGTATGGATAAATACCAACCCAAGACAATCCCAACAACAACGTGAAGAAAAACTGAGTTTATCCCCACTTTCAACATTAGAATCCGAATCATGCTACAAATTGGTGCATGAAGAATATAGATACCTAAACTATCTTTCCCGTATTTAGTGAAATATAGGAAAGTTTTAGGGAAATTTTTCTCCATTTTAGGAAAAATCACAAAAGCAGCCAATACACAGACAATAAAAGCAATCCCCCACAAACCTGGGTTACTATAGCTAACATAATCCTTCTTAGACCCTACTTCATAAAACAAGAACCAAACGAACATATAAATAAAATCAAATAGCACAAAGAAAAAAAGAATTTTTTTCAAATTAATTTTATCAAAGTGAATTTCACTCAATACACTGCCAAGAAAGAAACAAAGCCCCCAAACTAGCGTTCTTTGAATAATATAAATATCTGTTTGAACAAATAGAGTTAAACAATAAGCGAAAACACTTATCAAAAATAACATTCTACGATTTTTGACTAAAATAGACAATAATCCATAGATTATCAAAATCGACCAGAGTATATATAAATACCACGAAACCCCAAGAGGATCTTTATAGATATTTAGCAAATCAGATATGGTTGTAGGAACACGAACAGATGCCCCTGCAACTTTTTGAAGACCAAAGTGAATGATCGAATAGAAAATATATGGCAGACCAAAAACAATTGTCTTCTTTTTAGCATATTGCCAGAACTCCTTCAAATCCGACACAGGTTTGAAAAAGTATCCTGATAAGGCAAAAAATACTGGTATATGAAATATGTAGACTTGTGCTATCAACAATGATAGTATGTTGTTTGCTGTGGGAAATCTTTCCGATTGATACAGTCCAAGCAACACATGTCCTACTAAGACTAAAAATATGGAAAAGCCTTTTCCAAAATCTATCCAATTGATTCTACTTTTTGTCATATCCAAACTCTTTCTCCACAACCTCAAGCGCTCGTTCAATCACCACATGCATATCGTAATACTTATAATCTGCTAAGCGTCCACAGAAGATAACCTTATCATTCTTTGAAGCCTCCTCTTGGTACTTAGCAAACATAGTATTATTTTTCTCATCGTTGATCGGATAGTAGGGTTCGTCCCCACGCTTCCAGTCAGCTGGATATTCACGCGTGATAACGGTCTTTGGCTGCGTGCCATACTCGAAATGCTTGTGTTCGATAATACGAGTATAGGGAATCTCACGCTCTGTATAGTTCACTACAGCATTCCCTTGATAATTTTCCTCGTCCAAGGTTTCATGCTCAAAACGGAGGCTACGGTATTCTAACTCTCCGTGCTTGTAGTCAAAATACTGGTCGATCATTCCTGTGAAGACAACTTTATTAGCAGATGCTTCCAACTCTTCACGATGAGCAAAGAAATCTACTCCAAGTTCAACTTCTACATCTTTCAGCATATTTTCGATGATGACATTGTAACCACCAATAGGAATTCCTTGGTAACGGTCGTTAAAATAGTTATTATCAAAGGTTAAACGAACTGGAAGGCGTTTGATGATAAATGGTGGAAGGTCTGTCGCAGAACGTCCCCATTGTTTTTCAGTATAACCCTTGATCAATTTTTCATAGATATCTGGACCAATCAGCTTGATAGCTTGTTCTTCCAGATTTTCTGGCTCAACATCCTTCATATCAGCTGTCTGCTCAGCAATCTTATCCTTCACTTCCTGTGGAGTTTTTGTCCCCCACATAGCATAGAAAGTATTCATATTGAAAGGAAGATTATAAAGACTTCCCTTATAGTTTGCAACAGGTGAGTTGATATAGTTGTTAAACTCAGCAAATTGATTGACGTAGTCCCAGACTTTTTTATTAGACGTATGGAATATATGGGCACCATATTTATGAACATTGATACCTTCTACATTTTCACAGTAGATATTTCCACCAATATGATCGCGTTTATCAATCACTTTTACTTTTTTTCCACGTTTTATAGCTTCGTGAGCAAAAATAGCTCCAGACAAACCAGCTCCGACGATAAGATAATCGTACATATTAAATCTCCTTTTTATAATTTAACGATTCGATTGAAATAAGGAATTTTCATTAACATTCCAACAATAATAAAACTAACACTTAAAGTAAATATAGCGAAAAGTAAATATGATCCTACGAAACTAAAACCAAATAGTTTTTCCCATACCTTCATAATATATGTGTGTATTATAAAAACTCCCATAGTTTGATTGGAAAGGGAAACAATACATCCGCTCCGTTTTTCATTTAAAGTAAGCGTGAGTATAGTTAGAAAAATTCCCAAGCTTACAACTTTTACAAATAAAATATCATAAAAATATTCAGCAAAAAGATTATTGTAAGTGGTCTTCGCTAAGAAAAATAATATTAAAGGTGAAATCAAGAATAGAAATACTACAACTACTTTCATCCATCTCTTAAAACTATTTTTGATAATATCTATATCAAATTGAGCTATAAAACCACCTAAAAGATAATAGAAAAGCCAAGTCCATAATCTAAAGGTTTGTAGAACATATGTTTGAATTGGCATTTCAAGTACAATATTGGTCAACTCAAAAATCAGACCAATAACTACCAATAAAGATATACTGTATAAATAACTTCTTTTTGAATTTAGAAATTTTTTCAAAATCGGCAAACATATATAAATGATCATTAAGGCTCCGAAAAACCAAAACTGAAAAAAATAACCTTTTTGTATTAAAGAACCTACAATTTTTTTAATTAAGTTCTCTGTAAAGTCTCTTTTAAACAGCCAGACGATAAAGGTCCATGACGACACTGTTATTAGAATCCATTTTACTTTCTGCAGTATGTAAGAATAGGTAATCTCTCTCTTTCCTAACAATAAATAACCATTGACCATAAAAAATAGAGGGATAGAATAGGTTCCTAAATAATATAAATATGTCAAAAGATTCCAAGAACCTGTCTCTTTAAACCCACCCATCGTTGTATGAAGTAGAACGACTCCAACACATGCAAGTACTTTTAATAGATCTAAATTAATATTTCGATATTTGCGCATTCTAATTTTTCCTAATCATTTGTTTTAATTCTGTCACATCTACCACTTTCAGAGATAGAATCAAAAAAAGGTAAATGATTCCACCAAGCACCACAAACACTAAAACATTTATGACCGGTGAAAAATGTATGAATGTTTTTGAAGCCAGCAAAATGCCATACATGATAGCAGATCCGAGTACAATTTTCGTCATAGATCCAATAATGGGAACTTCTTTTAAGTATTTACGAGTAAAGAACAATTGAATTGCCCATACAAGTGCTTCTGTCAACACTGAGACAATCGCTGCCCCTATATAACCAAGCTTAGGGAGAAATAACAAATTCAAAGCAACACTGAGAATCGCAGGCACAGTTGTTGAAGCCATAAATTCCTTATTTTTATTGTGTGGAATCAAAATTTGAATTCCCATAATATTGGTCCAACCGATAAAGAACATGCGAAAAATCATAATAGAAATTGCATAGCGTGCATCTTGAAAGTCCTTCCCAAGGAAAAATTGAACAAAATCATCGTTGACAATCAACATTCCTGCTATGATTGGGAAAATCACCAAGTTATAGATTAAAAAAGACATCTCGTGCATCTTATTGACTGCCTTATAATCTCCTGTTGCTAATAAATTAGCAACTCGAGGTAACATAACACTCCCAAGCGATGTTACCAATGTTAATAAAATATTTACCAATTTAAGAGCCTGATCATAAATTCCTACATCTTTTGTAGAGGATAAAGCACCAAGCATCGTACGATCCAAAGTTACATAAAGCGAAATAGCAATCTGTGGTAAGAATAGCAAAATAATAGGCTTCAAATGATGTTTGGCGTACTCTAAATCAAAATGAGGTTTTCCAATAAATTCCCGAGCGGGTAGCCACATGCTTAGCTGCCCCAAGAGTTCAAATATGGTTAGCAAAAAGACATAGAGGTATAGGTCATTTGCATATTTGACAAAAAGGAAGATGGAAATCACTCCAACTAATTTTACTGTAATATTGCGAACAGTAATCTTTCGAAAATCCTCCAACCCTTGAAAGAGCCAGGATATATCTAATCCTTTAGAAACCAAAGCCAAGCCTAGAATGTAGGCTACTGGATTTTGCATAAAGGGAAGGGTTAGACAAAGAAGACCATACAAGGTTAGAGAAAGGACTGTTGCACCTAATTGCAGAGAGTAGATTCCCCAAAAGTTTTTTTCAATTTCCTTGCGATGCCCTGAAATTACCTTGGTCCCATAGTTGGCAACTCCTAGAGTCGCTAAGAGGATAAAATAAGTAACGATGGAGTTAAAATAACCATAAATTCCTAAATCATCCGAAGAAAAGACCCGTGTTACATAGGGAGTCGTAATAATCGGAAGTATAATCACCAACAATTGATAAGATAGATTGTAGGCATAGTTTTTAAGTACTTTCATTTCAAGTCGTCCTATTTAGAATCAATCAGCGAAAATAAAAACTTTGACCGATTAGACTTATAATGGGCAATTATTCTAAAAGTTTCTTTCATATTTCCTCTTTCCTACAATTTTTAAGACTTATTCCAAATTAAATTGAATCTATACACGATACTATCGTAGCAACAAATACAATTTAGTGCTAAAAATAAAAATAAGGTATTTAAGTTTTACTTTCGATGATAACTTACTATTTTTTAATAACTCACTCATTTTGACTCTCAATAACTCTTTATCTTTTGCAAAATCTTTTAAACCTGAGTCAGCTTTTGCACCAATTACTACAAAACCACCCAATATTTTTTTTGCTTGTAATGATTGTAGTAACTCTTCACATTGGTTATATTTTTTCCTAATGACTTCTTCGTTTCTTTCAACCGCATCAAAGAATTCATACCTTTTTTCAGTAAATGTTGAACGGACAATACTTCCCTCTCTTCGATAATAATTGTATGTTTCAAGTGGGCTGATTACAATTTTATCTGCAAGAGAAAGGTGTTCACTAACGACATAAAAATCTTCATAAATTTTACCAACTGGAAAAGGAACTGTCTCCAGGATACTTTTGTGGTAGAGTTTGGCACAAGCAGAAACTGTCGCGAATTTATCATCCAACATTGCTTCCAGAGCCTCTTCTTTTGTGATTGGAGCTAGACCTTTATAATCTGATTCTTGTAAGCGATAAGAAGTATAAGCATTATATTTAGACGCTGTCTTCACCTTAGTTGAAATCAAGTCTGCATGATGCTCCTCATGAATTTTCACGATTAACTCTAGAGTATATTCTTCAAGATAATCATCTGGATCTAAAAAGAAAATCCAATCTGAACTCGCTTTAGAAACTCCAAAGTTACGTGCATCAGATAAACCACCATTTTCTTTGTGAAAAACATGGATATTTTCATACCGATTTGCATAATCCTCGCATAACATAGGAGAATTGTCTGTTGAACCGTCATTTACAAGGATTACTTCGAAATTTTGATAGGTCTGCTTTATCAAACTTTCTATAGCAAAGTGCAAATAGTCTGCAACATTATAAACCGGAACAACAATGCTAATCAACATCTTAAACCTCTCTCTCTTTTTCTTTCTTCTTCGAGTATTTCTTCAAAATGGGATTGAAAATCACACCTAGTGCATAGTTGGTGTTATGGTTTAAATAAGATAATTTATCAAATTTTTTCGTAGGAATGTAGTTATATGAACTTTGCTGAATTTTACTGTATAGTTCAGTCAAGAGTGCCTTAGAGTCATCAACCATCCAAGACAAATCAACTTGCAAACTAATTAAATAGACCAATGTCTCAGAAACAACTCGATTCAAGACAACATCGCCCTCAATTTTTGAAAAATAGTCTAGCACAGAGTTTGTTACAGTTAGATGATGACGAACATTTCGCTTCATACTCTCAATATTCATACTCTGTTCAGGTCTTCCAATATAGTATTGATAAATATCGAAATTCCAGTAAACAAAACTATGGACATACTCTAAAGGAAATAGAGTGTACTGCATATCAACGTAAAAAGTTTTTTCACTCAATCGAATGTTATTCTTCGATAAGATAGATGTTTTATAAGCAACTGAATGCATTGGAATTCGAACATCAGGAATTCCCGTATATGTCTTACCAACTTCATATTTATCAATAAAATCATTTCGAACAGCAGTGTCATTATATACATGTTGTTCTGTAAAATCGGTAATAATCATATCTACATCAGTAGTTTCAAGAGCATCCAAAAACTTTTCAAATTCTGCCGGAATAATCCAATCATCTCCGTCAATAACTTTAAAAAATTTCCCTTTCGCTTCCTGAATACCACGATTGATAGTGGAACCATGTCCACCATTTTCTTTCGTTATTACTCGTCCATTCAGTAAAGAATCTTTTTCCAAAACTTCTTTTGCTACTTTTTCTGTATCATCTGTACTTCCATCATTCACAATCAAAACCTCAAATTTTTCTTTATGATTTGGGTTTACTTGCTGGAAGGATTCAATTCCTTTTAAAATGTAGTCCTGAATATTATAACTAGGCATTACAATTGTTAACAAACAATCTTTCATTTTATCTCCTAAATTTTCTCAATCAGTTCAATCCACTGGTTAAGAATCATATTTTTATCAAATTTATCCATATTGTCTTTGGCATGAGATGAAAAACGATTCCTAATTTCCTTGTCATTCATTAGCTCTAACAATCTCTTAGACATCTCATCTATATCATAACAATCTATTAGATAACCATTAATACCATTTTCGACAATCTCACTAGGCCCTGTCGGACAACTGAAACTAACAATAGGAAGATTGTATTGCTGAGCTTCTAACAATACCAAGGGTAAACCCTCGTAACGAGAAGTCATGACGTAAATCCCTTTATCCCCATATATTAGATCCTGATTTTTCTCTAGTCCTTTAATGAACAATTTATCCTGCAAATCGTTTTCATTGATTAGTTCCCGGATTTTGTCTACTTCATCTTGATTGCCAGAACCGTAGATTTCCCAGGTCCAGTCAGACTTCTTAGACAAAACCTTTTTGGCAACTTGAACAAGGTAATCATAGCCTTTTTGATTATCAAAACGACCAACTGTAACAAGTTTAGTCGACTCATTGTTATAAGTTACATTAGAAAGAAGATTTTCTTTCCAATTGTAAATATAAGCAATCTTATCCTCAGAAATACCGTATTTGCTTATATAATTTCTACGATCTTCTAGGGTGAGAGTAATAATCTTATCTGCAAGCTTTGTTCCAACATACCTTTGTACTCTCTGAGAAAATTCTCTATTATCAGTAATTGAATTGGTGTGATCACATAAAACTACTTTAGTAGGAATCCCTATTCCTGCTAAAGATAAAAATACATTGGCGGATATCCCTATCCCAAAGGCAACCTCTATCTCATTATCTATAAAATATTTTTTTAACATTTTTGAGATTTTGAGAATATTCTTAGACAAGCGTACTCTATGGTCAAAAAAATTGGAGTATTTTACCTGAGAATTAATTTTAAAGAAAAGGTTAGATTGCTTTGTTGTAATTCCAATCAAATGAACTTCACACTTTTTTGTGAGTTCATTTGCCAATGATATAGCAACTCGCTCACCACCGCCAGAATCGTCTAAAATCCATTTCACAATACATACTTTTTTTGCCAATTTTTAACCTACCTTTTACTCTTTATCTCTAGTTGATATAAGCTCGATATTATGTGCCACTCTATCTTCTACTGGAGGGAGTTCCATGAAATCGCCATAAATTTCCGTCAAATAACCTTTATAATCTGTAGGACATTTTATTATAACATCTTCAAAATTAAGAGAGTTAGGCTCCCCAAAGTACTCTTTAGGAACTATTTCTCTCTCCCTATATCTGCCTAGAACATTCCCAACGTAACGGGAAGTTTTTAAATCATATTTCTGAATAAGTTTATGCAGATTCTTTACTAAAGCATCTTTTGGAAGTAGCTTTTGGATTCTTAGCGTTTTAGATATTTTAACTATAAGATTCTCCATAGTTCCGCGATCTTTGTCTTCAAGATGATCCAAAACTGATATTTTACAAAGCATTCTTTGAAACAACACTCTAGAACTATGTAATTTAGCTGCAAAACTCCCCTTTTCTGGATAACCATCTAGAGGAAAAATATCAATAAAGACATTGCTTTCCAAATTTGCAAATTTAACAATCACATTTTTATCGACCAATTGAGTTATATCGAGATTTAGAGGATTATTGACTATCTTTAAATAGCTTGGTAATAAACGTGGAGCTACTTTTTTAAACTTTTCATAATCTTCCCTCGGCATGCCAATATCAATATCATCATCCCAAGGGATAAATCCTTTGTGACGTACTGCTCCAAGCAATGTTCCCCCTAGAGCATAGTAGGTCAAATTATTTTCTTCACAAATATTAATAAATTCTTTCAAGATAGACAGAATCTTGTTTTGAATAATTTTGATATCCGACATACTTTTCTCCTCTGTAAAAACGATACAATTCGATATATAATAGTACTCCTGTTCAGTATTCTCTTAAATCTGTAGCTGACTAATACTACTTAATTTCCCATTATATTATTTTTTCAAACGAATCATTCTCTAACATTTAATCTCTTTCGCTGGAAGATTGATAATCAGAATATATTAAACTTCCTATCAAAATCCAAAATATATTGTACTGAAGGTACAAATTCAAATCATCAATTATTGAATGGAAACTCATCAATATCAAAATAAAAGCAAGAACCCATTGACGTCTCTTAATAACTTTAAACAAAGTTAAGGTTAACAGTATAATCATCAATACTAGGATTAGCAAACCGTATTTTTGTAAAATTTGCATATACAAATTATCCACATATAGATACGTCTGATAAATTTTTACTCCCTCTGTAGTGAGACCATTCCCAGTCCATTCAACTTGTCGGCCAAACAAACCAAAGCCATATAGCTGCAGAGATTTATTCGTCAAATATATACGATTACCTAACATGTAGTTTAATTCATAAAGAAAATTATTAACAAAAACATTAGTTGAATTGAGATAAGTAAATGAAATCCAAAAACTCACTAGTGCATTTACAATAAAGGTAAATTTAAAAATACTAAACATACGTCCTAATTTAGAGAAAAGATCAGGAAACCACTTTATTAATAAATTGCAAATCAACAATATACAGGAACTATAAAATGTCAAACGAGAATCAGTCTGTTCATATACCCAATAAACAGATAAAGCTAGCAAGAACCACTGCCAATAATAGATTCTATTTTGCTTTAAATAAAATACAATAGCAACTACATTCATCAGCAGAGCCGACGGAAATAAAGCATATCTAAAACCCAAATAGTTACGGACTCTCCCAGAAATCTCTAAATAATTAGGTATAATTCCCAATTTAGCACTTATTATAACAAACAATAACAAGCATACACTTATCACTAAAGCAATTTTCGCTACATTTTTAAACGGAATATCACGTAAAGCATAAATAAACAATATACCTACTGCGATATTAGAATTGATAGTGCCCATTTCCCCTATAATAAAGTAAAGTAAAGTTGCAGCAAATAATCCAATGAGTGTTTTGTAATCATACTTTCTTTTAAATGTCTCTTTTGTAAACAAAAGAAAGAGTAAAGTAGCTACCACTATTTTATAGACTTCTTTAGGTAAATATTGAGCATAAAAAGTCACACTTAATATTGAAATAATTAAAAATATCCCTAACGCAACAAGAGCTAAAATTTCTGGCAAAGACTTTATTTTTACTGTTAATTTCATTCTTATTGTTCATCCCTATCTAAAAACTCTGACCATACTTCTTTCCAAAAAATTTTGCCATTAAGAAGGATTTCCCTTTTTCAAACAAATCCACCTTTTCCATATACATAAATGGAAGTTCTTTTGGCTTAATGTCCTTATGTTTCAACCACACATTAAATAATAATTCACTAACACGACCGAATAGTCTAGCTTCAAATGGTGTTAACTGGGATACATCTATTTGCTCGTACATCTTATCTAAAATAGGAAATAACCAAGAAAAATACTGATTTGCCGAATCTTTTTTCATGATAAACATATTGAACATGTAACCACTACGTTGCTTCATAACCTTATCGAAGGTCGTTAAATATTCTGGGCTTAACTCTTTAATGACATCACGAGCAATATCAAGATGACTTCCATCCAAAGTATGGGCATAGTGTGAATAGAGTGTTTCAATATAATATCGCCTCCTCTTAGGAACTAGAACATCATTTTTAGAAAGAAGATTATCTAAATCATCTCGAGATAAAACAACTTCATCCATGTTGATATGTTCCGAATAACCTCGTGATCTTTTTGTAAAATAACGACGATAGTGTACTAAACCTAGATAATCACAGTCTAAGTTCTTCCACGCCCAGTAAAGTCCTGTTAATTCACAATAATATGGATTTAAAGATGAAATATTATCACCAGTATTATCTCCAATAAAACCGATATCTGATTTCCCCTCTCTCCCAACATGTATTGGAAGATAGAGAGAATTATCTTGAGGCATTTTAACCTTCTTGTGTGTTGCCACAATGATTTTTACATCTATCAATCTATTTCGCTCCATCTCTCATAAATACAACTTTAACTGTCTTCAATAAAATTTCAATGTCTTTCCAAATTGTCCAATCATCTATATAGGCCACATCTAATTTGACAACTTCATCGAAATTCTTGATCTCACTTCGTCCACTGACTTGCCATAAGCCTGTTATTCCAGGTTTAAAACTTAGTCGACGTTTTTGTTCTGGGGTATAGTGTTCATACTCGTCCACTGTTGGTGGTCGTGTACCTACCAAACTCATATCTCCCTTTAGAACATTGTAAAATTGTGGCAGCTCGTCCAAGCTAGTCTTCCTTATAAAACGACCAATTTTCGTGATACGAGGATCATCGTCCACCTTAAACATTCCACCCTGCATGGTATTTTGTTCCATGAGTTCTCTTTTTTTGTCCTCGGCATCTACACACATAGAGCGAAACTTGTAAAAAGTAAAATGTCGTCCATTTTTTCCTATACGCGTCTGAGCAAAAATAGCAGAGCCCCCATCCTTTCGAATCAAAGGAACCAGTACAACACTGACTAGACCACATAGTATCAGCCCTACCAATGCACCCACGATATCAATAATCCGCTTAGCAATCACGTGGCTAGTCTTATAAAATGTTGTAGAAAAAGTCACAACGTTTAATCCTGCCATCTCACGAATTTGCTTGTTACGTGCCAAACTACGATCAAAAGCATTTAGATTGACTGTTACATCAATTCCCATCGTTTCAAACTGAGAGATAAGCTCTCCAATATTGTATTTTTCACTTGGAAGATTGATAAAGACTTCATCGACCACCTCATGAGTCGCAAAGTCTACTATCTCCTCCTCTGCTACTACCTTTAAAGAATTATGCTGAAAATCTGGTTTGTCTAAAACACTGACAGCTACCAACTCCCCAACAACCTCATTTGATTCTATTAATCTATCCAGTACCTTTTCGGCACGAGAAGTTGCTGTGAGCAAGAGGATCTTCTTACTTCCTTTAAAATTGGGGTAAGCTCGCTTCCAATACCACTTGATAAATAAGTTTAGCACATAGACTAAGAGAGCATGTAATGTGAGGAAGTAAATCATGCCTCGTCTAGAAATACTAAATCGATCTTCTAAGAAAAAATTAGAAATACTAATCGCTAGCGCAAAGAATAGGATATATTTCAATGTCTGGACAAGCTCAAGCAAATATCCCCTTTTAAAGAAATCTTGTCCATAATCACTGATATAAAAGACAAAATAATGGAGGATATAAAGTGCAATAGCTGTTGTTGAAACAATCTCCGTTTCTCTCACTGCACTAAGTAGATAAGTTAATAAAACAACAAGAAAACTCTGGATTATGGCCAATGAAGGCTTTACTACTTTTCCATTCATCTCTATCCCCCAAACTATTTTTTATTTTTTTCCGTAATCTCCATAATTTCCGTAAGAACCGTATTTATCTACTGAAGTATCGAATTTGTTCAACACAACTCCTAAAAACGGCTTCCCAGTTTGTTCCAACTGTTCTTTCGCTTTTTGAATATCCCGTCGATTTGTTTCACCTGCTGCTGTCACTAAAATAGAAGCATCACATTTTCGCGTAATGATAGCTGCATCAATCACGACACCGACAGGAGCAGTATCTACAATGATGTAGTCAAAATATTTACGCAAGGTTTCAAGCATTGTACTGAAATTCTTACTTTGAAGAAGTGCTGTCGGATTCGGTGACACAGAGCCAGCCTGAATCACAAAGAGATTTTCGATATTGGTATCACAAAGCCCTTGTGACAAGTCTGTGGTTCCTGATAAAAATTCTGTCAGACCTGTAATTTTATCCCTTGCTTTAAAGACACCTGACATAACAGAATTGCGAATATCTCCATCAATCAACAGCGTTTTGTAACCTGCACGCGCAAAAGCCCAAGCTATACTAGTGGAAGTCGTTGATTTTCCTTCACCTGGTTTCACAGAAGTGATAGAAAATACTTTCAAATCATCTCCACTTAACTGTAGGTTCGTGCACAAAGCATTATAATACTCCTCTGCCTTTTTTACAAGATCCAATTTTGCCTGTGAGATTTCTAACGTTGGCATAACTTCCTCCTATTTCATTTTATCCAAATCTGGAACGACTCCTAAAAGTGGAATTTGCAGTACATCTTCGACATCTTCAGGACGTTTCACACGGGTATCGAGCAACTCAATCAAAAGAACAGTAATTACTGTTACGACGGTTCCTCCAAGAAAACCAAACAAGGTGTTGCGTCGAACATTTGGAGAAGAGGGAGTCGTAGCTGGTCGCGCTTCTTCAAGTGTCGTTACATCAGATACTCGCGTTACAGCGATGATCTTTTCTGCAGCAACTTCTCGTAGAGAATTAGCGATGCGACTGGCTTCCTCTGGTTGTTTATCCTTGACAGAGATTGAGACGATACGAGTGTCAGCTGGTACAGTCACTTGAACTTTACTAGCTAACGTTTTTGCTGCCATATCCAATTTCAAATTTGTCGCTACCTTTTCCAATACATCCTGCGAAAGGATAATCTCACGGTAGTCTTTTACCAGATAAGATCCTGCCTGCAAGTCCTGATTTGTCAGTCCCGGCTTATCTCCTTGATTACGGTTGACTACGTAAATACGCGTGGTACTCGTATATTCTGGCTTAACAATAAAAGTGCTATATGCAAAAGCTCCCGCCCCTGTCACAAGTGCCACTAATAAAATGATTAACTTGCGTTTCCACAAGGTTTTTAATAATTGAAATACATCGATTTCTATCGTATTTTGTTCTTTCATCATTTCTCCTAAATTAGTTGATCCATTACAATTTTTCGAGGATTGTCTATAAAAAGTTCCTGAGCCTTCGCTTCTCCGTATTTTTGAGTAACAAGGTCATATGCTTCTGCCATATGAGGAGGTCTACCGTCTAGATTGTGCATATCACTTGCAATGACATGAACCAAATCCTGCTCTAAAAAATACTGAGCTCTTTTTTTCATGAATTTATAACGTTCTCCAAAAAGTTTTGGTTTGAGGATGTGTGAACTATTTACTTGCGTGTAACAGCCCATATCGATCAGTTCTCGAACGCGTTTTTCATTGTTTTCAAGAGCATCATAGCGCTCGATGTGGGCAATGACTGGAGTAATTCCCAACATCAAGATCTTGCTCAAGGCGCTATGAATATCGCGATAAGGGGTGTTCATACTAAACTCTATCAAGGCATAACGACTATCATTGAGGGTCGGAATCCGCTTTTTTTCCAGTTTATCCAAAACATCTGGTGTGTAGTAAATTTCCGCCCCATAAGCAATGACCAAGTCACTCGCAACTTCCTTAGCTATTTCCCGAACCTGAAGAAAATTTTCTGCTATCTTCTCTTCTGGAGTTTCAAACATGCCCTTGCGACGATGAGAGGTAGAGACAATGGTTCGCACCCCCTGCCTGTAGGCTTCTGTCAAGAGGGCCTTGCTTTCATCTCTTGACTTGGGGCCATCATCTACATCAAAGACAATGTGCGAATGAATATCAATCATTTCATCTGCCCTCCAACACGTCTTGAATAGCAGCTTTGACAGATGCAAGGCTACTGTCGTCAATTTCCATCATATAGAGGTTACTATCTGGCATCGCATAAGAAGGAAGATCCATCCGTCCCGTACCTTTCAAGTCTTGCGAATTCACTTTGTAAGTTCCACCACTTTCTAACTGAGCATTGACCAAGTTCATCATGGTCTCAAGCGGCATGTTTGTTTGGATAGAATCTTGCAAACTATCAATAATCGTACTATAATTTTTCAGTGCTTCGGTAGACGTTAATTTTTGAAGGATAGCCACAATCACCTTTTGTTGATTGCGCCCACGGTCACGGTCACCATCTGCTAGGGAGTAGCGCTCACGAACAAAACCAAGAGCCTGTTCTGAATCAAGATGAACATTGCCTACAGGGTAATGCTTTCCATTTGTATGGGCAGTAAATTCTTGATCATTATAAACATCTACCCCACCCAACAAATCAATCAATTTCAAAAACGAAGTGAAGTTCAATCGCACATAGTAATTGATATCCACTCCATAGAGATTTTCTAAGGTGTGGATGGATGAATCAACTCCATAAATGCCCGCATGGGTTAATTTATCTTTTTGATTATTTCCACCGTCTGCGATTGGTACATAAGCATCACGTGGCGTTGTGGTCAAGAGGATTTTCTTGGTATCTCGATTGACAGTCATCAGGATATTGACGTCTGAACGCGACACTGAACTAATCGGGCCATAGGTATCAATTCCACTCACATAGATATTGAAAGACTGATTCTTAGACGTCTTAGGAGCTTCTACTTTTTTAGTGAATCCCTTAGTATAAATCTTTTTTATCTTCGATGCATAATCTGGATATTCTGACTCGATGATATTTTCAAAGACACTATTTAGGACAATGGCCTTAGTCTCCCCTGCAATCAGACTCTTGTAAGCCGCCAAGTAAGACGAACTCTGGTCGACCGTCAAATCGGTATTCTGACTTGACTTGATATCAGCTAGTAGTTTTTGAATGTTTTCATTATCAGTCCCAGTGGGTGCTGTTACACTCGTCAGTTGCGTAACATTTCCAATCTCACTATCTGCTAAAACAGCAACACTGATCGAATATTCTGAGTAATTAGAAGTCGCATTTAAACGATTGGTCAGTCCAACAAACTGCTGTACTGCAAAGAGCGACACAGAGCTTACAAGGATAGAGAGCACCAACAGAAAAATAGTAAATTTTTCAGCTTTTTTATAGATAATCAAGAGCAGCCCTACTAAGGCAACTAGTAGAACTAGCGCAGTTGCCACTAGATTAAGATATCTAAAAGCAAGGATATGGTATTTAAAAATCAAAAACAATAAAAAGCCAGCCAACAATAGATAAATAGCTAACAAGGCTATGTTAACGCTTCGCTTTACTTTCCCCGAGCGAGATCTCTTTGAACGTTTCGTCATGACACTCCCCTATACTATAATAATTAAAGTAATTATATCACAAAAGTAGGACAAATTCCATTCATTCCCACAATTCTCAGCGTTTTCATTCCTTTTTTCTTAGCTATATTTTGAAGTGACCGTTTTCATTATTTAGGACCTTGAGCAAACAAAAACAAGATCTCTTGCAAGAGACCTTATTTAACTTTTTATTTGATATGATTTTCAAATTCTTTTTGGCTCTTTTCGATAGCCTTTTTACTTTCTTCTTCCCACTTAGCCTTGGCCTCGTCAAATTGTTTCTTGGTAACAGGGTCTTTTTGTAATCTCATGTACTTATAATTATTTCCGTCACCCTTGATTCCCACTAGAGAGTAGGCACGTGTAAACGGAGTTACTTTAGTTACAGAGGCTGTACCACCATTTGACATAGCAGACATGACTAGAGAATTGTCGATCATCCAAGCTTGAGCTTCAGCGTATTTTTCATAACGCTTAGCGACATCTTTGTTCTCAGCATCTGCTTCTTTCAGGAGTTGTGTATAGGTATCGAGTCCCAGACTCTTGATGAGTTCTTGATTTTCCTTGGCATCAAGACCAAAAATTTTGAGATAGAAGCCAGTTTCAGCGTTGAATGGGTCTAGATAAGTTGACGGATCTTGGTAATCACCAACCCAACCATCGAAGTTTAGGTCGTAGTCACGAGCTGCTGGATTGGGTGCTAGGAAGGCAACATTCCCAAAGTCATCCGTCGAAAGTTGTTGAACATCAACGACGACATTGTCAGAACCTAATACTGTTTCAAGGGTTTGTTTAAGCGAATTCATCCCAGAAACTGCATTTTTATTGGTTTGATCTACTGGGACGTCCAAATGAATTGGGAAAGTCACGCCTTGGGCTTCCAATTCCTTTTTAGCTTCCGCAAATTTTGCTTGGGCCTTTTCCTTGTTAAAGTAGGCATCTTGAGCATCTGCCAAATTGATACCTGACCACTCAGTTCCATAGTTCACAAGCTTAGAAGCTGTTACTTCTCCAAAGGTCTTATCTCCCACTTGAACAAAAGTTGGAGGAACAAGGGTATTACGAAGGGTTTTGCTCGCTGCTTCTTCACCATTTGATTGAGCAGAGTAGGCTGTTCGATCAATACCAAAGTTGATAGCCTGACGGAAATTTTTATTTAAGATAGCTGTTTGAGCTGATTTCTTTTGTTGGTCTGATGTTTTTGCAGTATGGTTATAGGCTTTACGGTTAACGTTAAAATTGAAGTACCAAGAAGTCTTGTCCTGCAAGCTATAAACGATATTGTCTTGGTATTTTTCTTTCGTCTTGGCATAGCTCGAGCTATTTGGATAGACTCCCGCAATCGAATAAGCACCACTTTCAAAGTTTCGAATCGTCATCTCCTGATCTGACCCATCAAAGTAGGCTAACTTAACTTTTTCAATGGTCACTTTATCATGGTCATAATAGTGTGGATTCTTCACATATTCGATCGAAGATTTTGATGTGAAATCTTTTAACAAATACGGACCATTATAAAGGATACTGTCTGGTGTCAAGGTACCAAAATCTTTATCCTTTGATTTCAAGAACTCTTCGTTGACTGGGAAGAGGATACTGTTGGTTGTCTTTGAATTCCAGTACGGCTCTGGTCGAGTCAAAGTGTACTCGACTGTGTAGTCATCCAAGGCTTTGACACCAACTGTTGTGAAGTCATTGGTCGCACCTGTCACATAGTCATTCAATCCCTTGATAGAATTTTGAATGAGATCCATGGCTTGCCCCTTGTTGTCCGCAGCATATTTGATCCCAGCGACAAAATCCTGAGCTTTGACTGAAGCATATTCCTCACCATCAGCCGTATACCACTTGGCATCTTTTCTGAGCTTGTAGGTATAGGTAAAACCATCTGCTGAAACAGACCAATCTTCAGCCAAAGCTGGCGTTAGATTCCCATAGCTGTCATTCTCTAACAAACCATCTACGAGATTGGTAATAACGGCAGTGTTATCCGCATAATAATCTAGAAGATAGTTAAAAGTTGTCGGATTCGCACTAAATGTTGATGAATAAGTGCTAGTATCTGTGTTGGACTGTCCACATGCAGAGAGCATAATCCCTGTCGCTAAGACAAGACCTGTCCCGATTAGTCTTTTTTTCATTTTGATCATCATCCACTCCTTTATGTCACTTTTTATAACATAAGCATATTCTATCAAATTCATCCCAAATTGTAAAGTTTATGTTTTTCCAGCAAATGATTAACCTACACTAGCATTGACAGCTCTAGAATAAAATTAGCCACTGAGTGTACAAAAATAAATAGACAACTAGTTTGGTTCTCGAGAATCTTTTTGGACTGATGGAAAATAAAATCCAAGACATACCCCCTTTTCAAACCTTCCTAAAAGATGAAATTAAGATTAGCAACATCTTCGATCGCCTAATTCTAAAGTAAAAACCGGAAACTACTAACAGCCTTATAAAAGCCACCAAACGCTATTCCTTTGATTTCCATGACTTTGATAATTCTAAGAAACAAATCTTTATCTCTCTGAATAAAAATGGAGAGGATAGTGATTGTCCTCTCCAAATCTTAGCTAACATCAATCCGCTACAATTAACACAGAGCCTGATAGAGTTAGAAATTTATTTTATTTGTAATTATAAGCCCAGTAATAATCTCCGTTTCCACTAACTACTGCTGCTACAGCTCCTTCTGTCGCATTTGGATCCAAAAGCAATTCTCTCAAACCGCCATTTGCCCATTTCTTGACAACAGCAGCTGCATCTTGATCACGACGGCCAACAAAACCTGAGCTATCGTATTGGCGAGAGATCTGATTTGCTTTTGGTAGAGCTTGATTTTGATAAATCTCATCTGACCAAGTCAACTCTTTCAAACCCTGTTCTTTACGAATTTCATTGATCGCAGCGAATGCTTCTTTGGCCTTTTCCATATAGTAATAATTCGTATCATCCGTCGCAGCGACGCGGAAGACAAACTTCACATAACCAAACTCTACATCGCGGTATTTTTCTTCATCCACTCCGCTCTTGAGGTTGGCAACTAAAACATAATCTCTAGCCCAAGGATTATTTTTAGTTTTTTCAAAGATTTCCTCATCTTCAATTTCCCAAGTGACCTTGGCATCCCAACCCGCATTATCTAGAAACGTAGGATTTAATTTTTCGATCACATAGTTTTTGAATTCCTCGACATTTTTGAAAGGAAGTGCTTGTCCTGCCTTGGCAGTTTCGACCAGATTAGTCGAATACAGTTTCACGCTAGAGTTTTGATCGCTATAGCTATATTCATCGTCTACGGAATTTGAGTGTAAATTCGGATCCAGCGCTGGATCTGTTGGATCTGTCATTCCATGCAACTTCCATGCATCCTCCATCCACTTCCAGTAAGCTGTGTAACCTGTAACTTCGTCGTTTGATTCAATATAGTAATAGTGATTGGTGCCATCAAAGGCATAGTTTGGATCACCCTCCAGGATCTTATCACCTGGTTTTCCTGGCGGAATGACTAATTTGGGTTTACTTCCATTTGGAGCCCATAATAAGTGTTCTAATCCCGGTGCTGGTTTTTCAACATACGGAGGAATCTGATTTTCACTCGGTTCATCTGTTGTTATCAAACCTGGGGTCTCTGGGACAGAGGGATTGGTTGAATCATCTGGTTTTGGTGCAAAAGAATCCAACTCACTACCCGCACCTCCATAAGACGGAGTCTCTGGAAACTCAATAGTACCTGAATCAAAAGGATTAAATTCTCCGTCAGCTCCATTGAATGGGGGATTCTCTGGAAGTTCGATTGTCCCCAAGTTAAAAGGATCATATTCACTATCCGCACCTCCGTAAGACGGAGTCTCTGGAAATTCAATAGTACCTGATTCAAAAGGATTAAATTCCCCGTCGGCTCCATTGAATGGGGGATTTTCTGGGAGTTCCACCCTACCTGGATTTTCTAACTCCGACTCTTTTTGATTATCCGCAGATTTCTTGACAAACACCCAACGACCATTTTGGTAGTAGTAATAATCTCCATTTTCTAATACATAGTAATGGTAGCCATTCTCGTAACGATAGTGGTTATCATTTACTAAGTTGTTCGTTGAAGAATTGTTGTCACGATTGTTTGTCAGTGGTTTCCACTCACCATCACGGTAAATATAGTAACTACCATCACTCATACGATAGTAGTAGCTGCCATTCCAGTAGAAATAGTGACCGCTATCTGGCTGTCGGTAGTTGTATCGATTCCAATAATTATAGTCATCATCCCAATCATCAAAATCATAGTCCCAACTATGACGGGAATCCCAACGATAATCTGCATGAACCGTTGGTGTTACAGAAGCTGAAACTGCAACTGCTGTCGCCAGAGCTGCTCCCGCCAAAAGACCATATTTTCTATTCATTTTAAATTAAACCTCCAAAAAAGAACCGCTGGTCATAACGTTCGGAAAACTTTTGTGCACTATTCGTTTTTCGGACTGTAAATAAGGAATATATTTTATAAAATATAAATTGGATTCATTGAACACTTTTTTATATTTATTGCGTTCAGTAACAATTATAGCACTTTCATAATTTAAAATCAAAAAAATAACATAGTTACTATCATTTTAAAAAAACAGTATTTTTAGTTGTTACAATAAGCATTTTATAGTTTTAAGCCTAAAACTATAAAATACTAGATACTTATTTAAGAATTATTTTAGATTCATTTATGCTGCATAAATATTCTTAAAGTGATTTGCCATATAAATATTAACGTTCGTTTTTTGAAATTTCTTCTTACCTTGTTTGTAAAATACAAATGAAGAGATAGAATAATCTATAGATGACAGGAACAACTATAATTATTTTCAAAAAGCATCAGTTTAAGTGTTATAACCGTTCAAAAGCTAATTAAAAAACTTTTATAGCCGCGACCTGCTTATCAGTTTTTCATTTCAACTTCAATTGTCATTCAAAAACTCAATGACTTTCATTTTGAGTCTGGCTCCCTCCATCTTCCTGAAATCATGTTCTGAGCCATGGAGATCATCAGAAAATTTAAAACAACACACACTATCTGGTGATTCTTGCTTTTTCACTTTCAAAACTGAGAAATTTTTAGCTCATCAGAAATACAATTAAAGTTTCTGGTTTTACGACTACTGCTGTCTCAAAAACAAAAAAGGAAGTACAGATTTTCTGCAACTTCCTTTTCTTTTATACATTATTTAACGTGTTTTTCTAGCTCTTTTTGGTATTTAGCATTTGTTTCAATCTTTTCTTTCTGCCATTTCTTGAGAGCTTCTTCGTATTCTTTTGTAGTCACGACATCATTTTGCAATTCCAAACCTTTGAACACAAATGGGTCTCCCTTGATTCCGACTTGAGAGTATGCTTTTGAGAATGGTACAGTACGACTAACAGTTGGAGAACCACCTGAAGAGGCAACTGGGATCAAGAGCGAACTATCCGATACCCAAGCTTGAGCTTTAGCATATTTCTCATAACGCTTATTGAGATCGCTTGTTTCAGCTGCGGCATCATCCAAGAGTTTCTTGTATTCGTCTAGACCAACTTGAGCCATCACTTCTGGATCTTTTCCACGAGTGATACCCAAGTGTTTAAGGGCAGAACCCTTCTTAGCATCAAGAATGTTTAGGTAGGTAGCTGGGTCTTGATAGTCTGGTCCCCAACCAGTTCCATTCAAGTCATAGTCTTTTTGAGATGGAACCTTAGCTTGAGACGTAATGCTCATTTTTTCATTATCGGTCATTTGAAGGACATCGACAATGACATTCTCAGTTCCGAGTGTTGATTCGATAGATTGCTTGAGTGAGTTAGTTTGTTGAACAGCAATCACATCGGTCTGTTCAACTGGAACATCCAAACGGATTGGGAAGGTCACACCCTTAGCCTGCAGTTCTGCCTTGGCCTTAGCAAAGGCTGCCTTAGCTTTTTCAGGACTGTAAATCGTATCCTTGCCATCTGTAAGGGCTACATCTTTCCACTGGTCTCCATATGAAACCAGCTCTGCCTGTGCCAACTCTCCAAAGGTCTTTTCACCTACTTGAACATAGTCATGAGGCACTAGACTATTACGGATAATTTTGTCCGCACCTTCTTCACCATTCAACTGAGCCGTGTATGAGTGACGGTCAAGGGCAAAGTTCAAGGCCTGACGGAAGTTCTTGTTGAGAAGAGCTTCTTTGGTTGATGTTTTTTGAGCCTCGTCTGTTTTAGCTGTTTTATTGTAAGACTGGCGGTTTACGTTAACAGTGAGGTAGTAGCTTGTCGCTTCTTGTGGACTGTAGACAATCTTATCGCCGTACTCTTTCTTAGTTGACTCAAAGTTTGAGCTTGTTGGGAAGAGACGAGCTGTTGTATAGGCACCTTGTGTAAAGCTACGAATCAAGGATTCTTGGTCGGAACCATCATAGAAGGTTAGTTTGATGTTGTCAATCTTAACATTGTCCTTGTCCCAGTAGTTTGGATTCTTTTCATATTCAATGACTGATTTTGAAGTCAATGATTTCAAGAAATAAGGTCCGTTATAAAGGATGCTTGATGGTGTTGGCGCACCATAGTCGCTCCCTTTAGAATTCAAAAATTCTTCGTTAACTGGAAGCATGGTTGCAGTTGTGACTTTAGAGTTCCAGAAACTTTCTGGTTTGTTGAGTGTATATTCAACCGTGTAATCGTCAACAGCTTTTACCCCTACAGTAGAAAAGTCATTGCTTTCACCACTGATGTAGGCAGCCAAACCTTTGATAGAATCTTGAAGGAGAGAGAGGCCGTCTGATTTGCCGTCAGCTGCGTGTTTCAGACCAGTAACAAAGTCCTGAGCCTTGACCTCAGCATACTCTTCTCCTTCAGAAGTATACCATTTTACACCCTTACGAAGTTTGTAGGTATAGGTCAAACCATCCTTTGAAACAGACCAGTCTTCTGCAAGTGATGGAATCAAGTTCCCGTATTTATCGTTTTCCAAAAGGCCATCGACAACGTTGGCTATAACGTCAGAAGTTGAGCTCTTGCTCGTCACGCTGTAGTCCAAAGATGATGGATCTATTGCATAGACATAAGAAAATGTTTTGGGAGCATCAGCCTTCTTTTCACTTTGCCCACAAGCAGTTAACAGTAGGGCTGCACTCAAAACAGCACCTGCTCCTAAGAGCCACTTTTTCGATCTCATAAGTAATCTCCTTAAAGATAGTATTTTCACCATTATACCCTATTTTTTTATAAAAGCAAGGCCTTTCGGATAATTTTTTAGAAAATTCTAACAAATATTTTTAAAAGATTTTTCTATACAATTTTTAGTAAAAAACCTCAAGCTTCAAAAGCTTGAGGTTCTCTCATTTTAGTCAGTCATTTCCACACAGAAGGCATCCCATGGAGCCAAGGTCTGTTCCTCAATTGTTTCTTGAGCCACAGTGTTTTCAATCAAGATTGACTTAACTTTTCCTTCTACTGAAAAGTTTTGTTTTTCATTGGACAAATTAGCCACGACTAGGAAGCGGCGGTCACCGTCCTTACGGATATAAGCAAAGACCTTATCAGCCGTATCGAGTAATTCAAAATCAGCTCGAATCAACCAGCTGTTCTCCTTACGGATCTGGATGAGTTTCTGATAGGTATAGAAGATAGAATCTGGATCTGCTAGTGCTTCTTGAACGTTGATTTCTTCGTAGTTTGGATTAACAGCTAACCAAGGTTGACCTGTTGAGAAACCAGCGTTTTTGCTTTCATCCCATTGCATAGGCGTACGGGCATTATCACGTCCGATGACACGGATACTATCCATAATTTCCTCTAGTGGAACACCTTTTTCTAGAGCCTCACGCGCATAGTTGAGGGATTCTATATCTTCTACTTGATCTAGTGTTTCAAAAGGATAATTGGTCATCCCAATCTCCTCACCTTGGTAGATATAGGGAGTCCCTCTCATGAGATGAAGCAAGATTGCAAAGGCTTTGGCAGATTTTTCGCGGTATTCCTGGTCATTTCCCCAGATAGAGACGATACGAGGAAGATCATGGTTGTTCCAGAAGAGGGAATTCCAACCGTCTTCAACGCCTAACTCTGTCTGCCATTTGTTGAAGATTTCTTTCAACTTACTGATATTCAGCTCTTTTTGATAGTGCCACTTAGGTTGCCCTTCCTGATACTGAAGACAGATATGCTCAAACTGGAAGACCATAGACAATTCTTGACCCTTCGGATCAGAGTAGAGCTTGGCAATTTCTGGTGTTGCCCCCCAAGTTTCTCCCACTGTCAAGAGATCCTTATCCCCAAAAGTCGCCTGGTTCATCTCCTTGAGATAGGGATGGAGCATGGGACCGTTATTGACTACCTTCTCATCAGGAATCTTGCCAATCATGTCAATGACATCCATGCGGAAACCACCAATGCCTTTATCAATCCAGAAGTTCATCATCTCATAAATTTTCTGGCGAAGTTTTTCATTCTCCCAGTTGAGATCGGGCTGTTTCTTGCTGAAAAAGTGGAGATAGTATTGACCCGACTTTTCATCGTATTCCCAAGCAGATCCACTAAAGATGGAATCCAAATCGTTGGGCTCATCCCGCCAGATATAGTAGTCTCGCTCAGGGCTGTCAGGATTTTCACAGGCCTCTACAAACCAAGCATGTTCATCCGAGGTATGATTGACAACCAAGTCCATGATGATACGAATATCACGCTTCTTGGCTTCCGCGATCAGTTCATCCATATCCTCCATATTCCCGAAAATAGCCGCAATCGCTTGATAATCAGCAATGTCATAGCCATTATCATCCATAGGACTGTCATAAACGGGAGAAAGCCAAATCGCTGTAATCCCTAGCTTGGCTAGATAGTCTAACTTACTCGTAATTCCTGGTAAATCGCCAATCCCATCTCCATTGCTGTCCATAAAACTCTTTGGATAGACTTGATAGACTACGGCATTATGCCACCATTTTTCTTGCATCTGTTTACCTCATTATTTTAATATTCTATAGTCTATGATAGCGCTTTTCAAAACTTTATGCAAGCGTTTGCCTGATTTTTTTGATTTCTTTTTTACCTTTATAGTTTCCTAACTTCCAATTTTTTATTATAATGGAGGTCAGAGGTAAAAAAATGAAAAAACAAGCTTTTAGTTCTGAACAATATTTAAATCTGCAACGCGACCACATTTTGGAGCGTATCAACCAATTTGACGGCAAACTCTACTTGGAGTTTGGTGGCAAAATGTTAGAAGATTTCCACGCGGCTCGTGTACTTCCTGGTTATGAGCCTGATAATAAAATCAAGCTCTTGCAGGAGTTGAAAGAGCAGGTTGAGGTTGTGATTGCTATTAATGCTAGCAACATCGAGCATTCCAAAGCACGTGGTGACTTGGGTATTTCCTATGACCAAGAAGTTCTTCGTTTGATTGACAAATTCAATGAATTGGGGATTTTTGTCGGATCTGTTGTCATCACACAATACGCTGGCCAACCCGCTGCAGATGCCTTCCGCAACCAGCTAGAGAAAAACGGAATTGATTCTTATCTTCATTATCCAATCAAAGGATACCCAACGGATATGGATCACATCATTTCTCCAGAAGGAATGGGGAAAAACGACTACATCAAAACCAGTCGTAAATTAATCGTCGTAACGGCTCCTGGACCTGGTTCTGGAAAATTGGCAACCTGTGTGTCCAATATGTACCACGACCAAATCAACGGTATCAAGTCTGGCTACGCTAAATTTGAAACTTTCCCAGTCTGGAACCTGCCCCTTCATCATCCAGTCAACTTGGCCTACGAGGCTGCTACAGCAGACCTAGATGATGTCAACATGATTGATCCTTTCCATCTCCAAACCTATGGAGAAACAACGGTCAATTACAACCGTGATATCGAAATTTTCCCAGTGCTCAAGCGCATGCTAGAACGTATCCTAGGTGAATCTCCATACGCTTCACCGACAGACATGGGTGTCAACATGGTTGGTTTTGCTATTACAGATAATGAAGCCGCTATCGAAGCTTCTAAACAAGAAATCATCCGTCGCTACTATCAAACCGTTCTTGATTTCAAAGCTGAAAAAGTCGGAGAAACTGCTGTCAAGAAAATCGAGTTGCTCATGAATGACCTCGGTATCACACCTACAGACCGCAAGGTTGCTGTTGCTGCACGTCAAAAGGCTGAAGAAACTGGCGGACCTGCCCTTGCTCTTGAATTGCCATCTGGCGACATTGTCACTGGTAAAAACTCCGAACTCTTTGGCCCTACAGCCGCTGCCTTGATCAATGCCATCAAAAAATCAGCTGATATCGCTAAGGAAGTGAAACTAATCGAGCCTGAAGTCGTCAAACCAATTCAAGGTCTTAAAATCGATCATCTAGGTAGCCGCAATCCGCGACTCCATTCAAATGAAATCCTGATTGCTCTTGCCATCACCGCTATGGAAAATCCTGATGCTGCGCGCGCAATGAAGGAACTTGGCAACCTCAAAGGAAGCGAAGCCCACTCAACCATCATCTTGACAGACGAAGACAAGAACGTCCTTCGCAAGCTAGGCATCAACGTAACCTTCGACCCTTACTACCAATACGATCGCTTGTATCGGAAGTAATTAAACGAGGCTGGACAAAAATCAATTTGAGGAAAAAGCCAGTAGATATTTCCATGATAAAAGATAAAACGCATAATATCAAGACTTTTGAACACTTGGTATTATGCGTTTTATGATTTTTTCCAACCTAACTTATTTCAATGAAATTGTCAACTCGACACAGGCTCCTCCTTGGTCTGGATTGAGCAGGGTCAGACGACCACCATGCAAGAGAGCCACCTGCTTAGAAAAGGCTAAGCCGATACCATGATGGGGATTAGCTGAATTGCGGCTTTGGTCACTCTGGTAAAAGAGCCGTTCCGCTCCCAGCAGCATCTCCTCTGAAAATGAAGGGCCGTTGTTCCAGATAGCAAAAACCAGCTGGTCCTGTTGTAATGACACCGTTAGCTTGACTTCCTTTTGATCCTGGTCTGCATGTTCAAGCGCATTCAGTAAAATATTGAGCAAACCCCGTTTGAGATAGTCCAAATGAATCGACAAAATCAGACTAAGATCACAATATTCTTGGAGAGAAAAACGATAACTTTCCTGTTTACTGAACAGTGCCCAATCGTCCTGGAGATAAGCCAAAAAATCCCCTACGGAAAGTAGGCTGAACTGATTAGCATCAATCTGAAAAGTCTTAGCATAATCAATCAAAGAGCCACAATATTCTTCCATCTTGTGACTGGCCTGCAAAATCTCAGCAGCATAGTCTGCCTGCGGCTGGCCCAACTGCGCCAACTCCAAGAGCTCAGCATTCCCCTTAATCACAGTTAGGGGCGTCTTCAAATCATGCGATGTCGCTGATAGCTGTAAAATCAACTCCTGATTATGCTGCTGCTCTTTTTCTAGGAGACGAGCATTTTCTTGGTGGCTGCTCCGTAAATCGTTATAGACTTCTAGCATTTCCTCAATCCGAAAAAGCTGGCTTTGATTTTCTTCTAAAAGCTTCTCGCTCTTTAGCATTTTTATTTCCCTATCGATTTTTCGGAGCAATTTCAAAATATGGTAAAAAGTAATCAGTAGCAAGCTCCCTGCCCAAAAGAACAAGGTGAAAAGGACGTAATCACTTCCTTGCGTAAATTCATAGCCTATAAGCACAAAAATCAAAACATGAAAAAAGACGATTTTTAAACTGGTTGTCCAGACTAGGCTTTTGAAATTTCGGGTTCTAATTGCCATCTATAGCCTACTCCTCTCACTGTTGCGATTGCTTGCAGCCCTTCTTGTTTGCATTTTTGACGAATCTGATATACGTATTCTGAGATGGAGCGAAGTTGCGTTTCTGAGCTTTCTGGGTAAAGCAAGGTATGCAGGCGTTCAGCTGAAAAGGTCTGCTTGGGATTGCTAGCTAATAAATGCAGCAACTTAAATTCTCGCTCTGAAAATTTCAAGACTTTACCAAAACAGGCAACTTCATAGCGCTCTGGATAAAATTGACAAGAAGCAATTTCAGAATAGCTCTCCTCACGTCTTTCCTCCCGCCTAAGATGAGCTCTGACACGCGCCAGCAATTCTTTGGTTCCAAAAGGTTTGACAATATAGTCATCCGCTCCACGAAAGAGTCCCTCCACCTTGTCTGCCTCCAACTCCTTAGCCGTCAGAAAAATGATTGGACATGAAAGATGAGGACGAATGTAGGAACACAACTCAAAACCATTAACAGGCTCCATCATCACATCCAGCAGAATCAAGTCATATCCGACAAAATGCGTCAGCTCTAGGTCTTCTATCCGATCAAGCGTCGTCACATCATAAGCATCGAGCTCTAGGACGTTTTTTACCAGTTTCAAAATGCTCCGGTCGTCATCAACCACCAAAATACGATACTGTCTCATATTTTCCATTATAGCATACCTCTAGCGAACATCTCGTTTCAAGGTTAAAAATATAGCAGAGCTCCAAACTAAAGCTAACCATAACAGCTGTATTCCCAGCCCTGATAGATCTATTGACTGCTGAAGCCCTTCATACTCAAAAAGATTTAGGGTAGCCAGATCGGGCAGGTATTTTGCTTCTTTGATAAAAGTTGCCAATAAACGGCTGAGACCAATCAGGAGAGGAAAGAGCACCGACACCGGCACAACCCAAGATTGAAAGAGCAAAGCGAGGCCAGCAGTTAAAAAAGCCAGAAAAAGATTGCTGAGAAGACCAAAAGAACTGTAATAAAGGAATTTCCCCAGCAAGGACCAGCTAAAGTCTAGGTCAAATCGAGCCAGCATAACAAAGAAACAGCTACTTATAATGACACTATAGAGAACCAAGAGCAGCAAGTCCAGAAAAAGGAATTTCCCAGCCAGCCAAGCCTTTCTATTTGATACGGTTAGAAAATTCGTTCGCATCCCTGATTTGACAAACTCCTGGGCAAAATAGAGAGAAGTAAAGATGACGATGACAGGCTGCGCTAAATAGAGGGCATGCAAAGCCTCGCTCAGAGCCTTCGTCTGGCCAACCGCTGCCTGACTATAGTCAAGATTCATCAGAAAAAATGGAACGACTACCAGAGCCGCCAAGGCGGCACCAAGAGCGAGATAGTAAGAACGGAACTTAATCCATTCACTTCTAAGTAGAGCTTTGATCATCAGTAGCGCCCTCCTAAATCCGTCTTCAAAAAGCGCAGAGAGGTCATGCCACCGATGACTAGTAACCATGCACCTAGTATCAAGAGCCCTTGCAAGGGATTGTTGGCATATTGAGAAGTCGGCGTTGCAGTAAACATCTCTCCTGCTGGCTGTGGCAAATAAGCTCCCCAACTCGTGTGAGCTGCCAGGTAGTTTCCCAGATTATAGATTTGGGGTACGAGAAAAAGCAGAGGAACTAACATAGTCCGAGCCAATAAACCTAACAAAAATGAAAGGATTCCCAATAAGGTTAGAGATAAGGTTTTCCACAAAAGCAGACTCCAAGCTGCCTGATTGAGCAGAATCGGATCAAGCCCTTCCTTTCCTAAAGCAAGATGCATGACCAAATAACTAAAGTAAATTGATAAAAAGCTACTGGCAAGAGAAAAGCAAGCAAAGGTCATAAGTTTCCCCACAAGCAACTTCAGACGGTTATTACAGGACAAGAGGCTGGTTCTCAAGCTATGAGACTGAAATTCCATAGCTCCCAAAATTCCAGCTAAGATGACCAAAACCATGCCTGCCATAGAGGCACCATTGAGACCTAGATATTCCAGCGGATCAATGGCTTCTGCCAGGCCGGGAACCGTCTCAGGTGTGGCATCCAAGCCAATAGACAAATACTGTCGGCCCTCCAGCCAGGATACAGCAGGCACCAATAGCAGCATGAAGGCCATACTCACTCTGAAAGCCTTGGTTGAGCAAATTTTCAACCATTCTGAATGCAATAAGGACATCGTTTCTTTCATTTTAAACCTCCTCTGTCAAATCAAAGAAGAGATCTTCTAGACTGTCTGAATCTTGCAGCACCTCTTCCAATCGTCCCTGCTCAATAATTCGCCCATGATGAATCAAGACTACATCATCTGTCACCATTTGCACCTCTGATAGTATATGAGAAGATAGAAGTACCGTTTTCCCTAAATCAGCCTGCTGACGAATGAACTTTCTAAACCACTTAATTCCACTTGGATCCAGTCCATTAGTCGGCTCATCTAATATAAGAAACTGAGGATCACCCAGCAAAGCTGCTGCTAAACCCAACCGCTGACCTTCCCCCAGAGACAGGCTTGACAAGAGGTCCTTCCTCTTATGAGCAATTCCTGTCATCTCCAAAACCTCATCAATCCGAGACTTGGGAATAGCATTACTCGCCGCAATAATTCTCAAGTGATCATAGACCTTACGATTTGGCAAACCGCCAATGCCATCAAAGGCTGCACCTACCGTTCTGAGCGGATATGTCATTGATTGATAGGTTTCCCCATCAAAAGTTGCAGTTCCTGCTGTCGCCCGATCAAGCCCCAAGAGAATCCTCAAGGTCGAACTTTTACCAGCACCATTCGGGCCTAGAAAAGCTGTAATCCGACCGCTTCTAGCTGTAAAAGAAATATCTTCTAAAATCTGCTTGCTTCCATGCTTTTTGCAGACTCCTTCTATTTTCACCATATGTTCCATACTGAACTCCTTTATCTTTATTTTCTCCAGTATATCCAATCTAGTTCAGAATTAGTTCAGAGCTCAAGCAAAAATTCTAAAAGTTGATCTCGCCTTTCAAAACTCGCTCTAGCTTCATTGGAAAGAACTCAGTTTTTCTTTTCCTTTACTTCATTCTTTCTTTATAATTCTGCGAGTTTTGTATGGAGACTTTGTTATAATGCTAGTCTCAAAAAGTCATTTATTAAACTCCATCAAGAGCAGGCTTTATGATATAATGAAAGAAGAAAACTGAAAGGATTTACCATGTCAAAAGAAGTTATTGTTGAAAGTTTTGAACTTGACCACACCATTGTTAAAGCACCCTATGTTCGCTTGATTGGGGAAGAGACAGGACCAAAGGGAGATGTCATCTCCAACTTTGATATTCGCTTGGTGCAACCAAATGAAGACTCTATCCCTACCGCTGGCCTTCACACTATCGAACACCTCTTAGCAAAACTCATCCGTACCCGCATTGACGGCATGATTGACTGTTCGCCATTTGGTTGCCGCACAGGCTTCCATATGATTATGTGGGGACGTCACGCTAGCGCTGAGATTGCAGCTGTTATCAAGGATTCGCTCAAAGAAATCGCTGAAACCACTACTTGGGAAGATGTCCCTGGAACAACCATCGAATCTTGCGGAAACTACAAAGACCACAGCCTCTTTTCTGCTAAAGAATGGGCAAAACTCATCTTGGAACAAGGAATCTCAGATGATGCCTTTGAGCGTCATATCATCTAAACACAAAAGGAACCAGCTTTTTAGCTAGTTCCTTTTTATTCTCAAAATCTCGACTTAGGCTTTTTCGCGAATGACCAAAACGCCATCTTCCATATCTGCTTCCAGATGTTTGGCATCTAGATGATCCAAGTGGAAGTCTGTCACCTTATCACGGATTTGTTGTTCAACCACACGACGGAGAGGACGAACACCCATAACTTCATCATAGCCTTCTTCTGTGATAAAGTCCTTAGCTGCTTGACTGACCTCCAAATCAATATCTTTCTTAGCCAAGGTTTGGTTGACTTCAGCCAACATCAAGTCCACAATCTTAGAAAGATCTTCCTTATTTAAGTGTGAGAACTCGATAACTGCGTTAAAGCGGTTGAGGAACTCTGGACGGAAGAATGGTTTCAAGCGATCCATCAACTCTGGTTTATCCGCATCTTCTGTCAAATTAGCTTCATAGCCAAATCCAGCATTTGATGTTGCGATAATGACAGTGTTTTTAAAGTTCACTGTATTTCCTTGACCATCAGTCAAACGACCATCATCCAAGACTTGGAGGAGAAGGGTAATAACTTGTGGATCAGCCTTTTCAATTTCGTCCAAGAGAATGATAGAGTAAGGATTGCGACGAACACGTTCTGTCAAGGTATTGCTATTGTCATCATACCCCACATAACCGGCTGTTGTACCGATCAGCTTAGATACGGCTGTGCGGTCACTGTATTCAGACATATCCAAACGAATAATCGCATCCTTGGTTCCAAACATATCGAGTGCCAATTGCTTAGCGAGCTCGGTCTTACCAACCCCAGTTGGACCTACAAAGAGGAAGCTACCAATTGGGCGATTGCCTTCATCAAAACCAGCACGGTTACGACGGATAGCACGAGCCACTGCTTCTACTGCTTTATCTTGGCCGATTACCTTGTGTTCCAAACGATGGGCCATATCTTTCAAACGTTCGATATCTGACGCTCCCATTTGAGATACTGGAATACCTGTCATTCGTTCCACAGATTCGGCCACATCATTGACAGTGGCAGTCACTTTCATATCTTCTGTGTGGTTTTCGACTTTTTTCTCTAATTCTGCAATGCGAGTTTTGGCATTGAGAGCTGCTTCAAAGTCCTCTGCCTCAACTGCTTTTTCTTGCTTGTCTTTTTCTGCCTCAATCTCCCGTTCAACAGCATGAACATCTGTTACTGGATGTTGAGCTGCCAAATGAGCCGCAGTTACATCGACAAGGTCGATAGCCTTATCAGGCAAGCTACGTTGAGGAATGTACTGGATTGAATAATCCACTGCTGCTTTCAAGACTTCATCTGGCAAGATAACATTGTGGTGTTGTTGATAAAGGTCACGAATTCCTTGAAGGATTTTAAAGGTATCCTCTGCTGAAGGAGCATTGACCTTGACTTCGTTGAAACGACGAGCAAGAGCTGCATTCTTCAAAATCGTGTTACGATATTCGTCTTGAGTCGTTGCCCCAATAACAGTCAACTCACCACGAGAGAGAGCTGGCTTGAGAATATCTGCAAGCCCTTTAGAACCACTGTCTCCACCAGTGCTACCAGCACCAAGGATTTGGTGAATTTCATCAAAGAAGAGGATAATATTTCCTGCTTCTTTCACTTCATTGACTAGATTTTGAACATTTTCTTCAAAGCTACCACGGTATTGAGTACCAGCCTCGAGACCTGAGATATCAATAGAAATGATTTCCTTATTCTTGATAGCAGCTGGAACATCTCCGTTCACAATGGCTTGCGCTAGTCCTTCAACAACTGCTGTCTTACCAACACCTGCATCTCCGACTAGAACAGGGTTGTTCTTGGTACGACGTGAGAGGATTTCAGATGTTTCTTGAATTTCCTTGTTTCGCCCGATAACAGGATCCAACTTGCCCTCACGAGCTTCCGCTGTCAAGTTACGACCTAGTTTAGCAAGGACACCGTCTTGTTTCATACCTGAAGCGTGTTGTTGCATTTGCGCATCAGATTCTGCATTTCCTGGTAATTTCCCAGTTGCACGATAATGAGCAAATTCCTCAGGTGTCACTTCGCGTCCATTAATCAAGTAACGGCGATTTTCAGAACTGTATCCTCTCATACCACCCATCAATTGGTTAAATAAATCATCCATATTGTTAAAGTTATTAAAATTGTTATTCATATTTCATACCTCGTTTAATTAAAAATTTACTTAGTCAAAACAATTTGACTTTATCTGACCTTTGTTTTAAAAAATTTAGACTAGCTGTTGGCTACTCTACGTATAATTTCTGCTTTTTCTTTTTTAAATAAGCCTTTTATCATCTTCTTTTCAAAATTTGTTAGATTAAACATAGGCCTCACCCCTTCCTTGGGATTCTATACCTCATTCTCAAAGACTAATTTTTTGAAAATGAGCTCTTTAAGGAATTTATTTTCCTTATGTTTCTACTATATCACATTGGTCAGTAAAAGTCAATAACTTTTTGACTAAATTTGACTATTTTTAAAAAATTTTTTGAAGCACAAAAAAAGCCAGTCATATCGACTGGCTTTCTTTCTATTCTAATTGAATCTTAGCTCAATGCGTCATCCATTGAAAGAACTTCGTGGAAGACACGTTGTGTCAATTCAGTTTTTTGTTCCGGAGTGAGGTATTTAGTGTTTACACAGTATCCAGAGATACGTACGATAACATCTTCACCTGACATGATCTTTTCGTAAACATCGTTCAAGTCCATAACGTTCAAGTTAACGTGTTGTCCACCGTTTTCGAAGTAACCATCAAGGATCGTTACCAAGTTATCCACTTGTTCGTCACGAGTCTTACCAAGAGCACGTGGAGAAACTTGAGTTGTCAATGAGATACCGTCAGCAGCGTAACCAAAGTCAAGGCTAGCAAGTGAGTTCAAGTTTTGCAACCATCCACCTTTAGCTTTGTTAGATGGGTTAGCACCTGGTGAGAAGAATTCAAGTTTAGACAAGTTCACTGAACCATCTTCGTTGAGGTATACACCTTTGTGAACTGGTGAGTTACCAGTTTGTTTAGAGTATGCAACGTTAGATGTGATTGTCAATAGTGATACTGTAGCTTCTGCGTCTTTGTAAAGTTTGTGGCTACGTAGACGAGTTGTATAAGCTTCGATCAACCATTCTGCCAATTCGTTTGAACGTGGGTCATCTTCACCCCAACGTGGGTATTCACCGATTGTTTCGTAATCGTAGATGTAACCATCTTCATCACGGATTGGTTTAACGGTAGCGTATTTGATAGCTGACAATGTATCAACAGTGTTAGCAAATCCACAGATACCGAATCCCATGTTGGCACGTTGTTTAGTTGGCAAGAATGCCATTTGAACAGCTTCATAGTTGTACTTGTCAGTCATGTAGTGGATGATGTTCAAAGCATCTACATAAGTGTCAGTCAACCAGTCAAGAGATTTTTCAAAGTTCGCTTTAACTGATTCGAATTCAAGAACTTCGTCACGGATAGGATCGATGTCAAATACTTTGTAGTCTTTGTGAACATCGTCGTAACCACCGTTCAAACCAGTAAGGAGGGCTTTAAGAACGTTTACACGAGCACCGAAGTACTGGATGTTGTGGCGTTGATCTTCGTTTTCTGGGTCAAGTGGTGATACACAGCATGAGATACAGCTCATTTCTCCGTATCCGTCTTTAGCCATTGTTGTTACACCTTCGTATTGGATAGAAGAGTGTTTGTGGCTCATATGCATACAGTAGCGACGGAAGTTGTATGGCAATTTGTCAGTCCAAAGAACTGTCAAGTTTGGCTCTGGAGAGTTACCGATGTTGTCAAGAGTGTTCAAGAAACGGTAGTCCATCTTAGTAACACGGTGACGACCGTCGTTACCCATACCAGCCATAGAAGTTGTGATGAAGGTTGGGTCACCTGAGTACAATTGGTCATAAGCTTTTGTACGAGCAAATTTAACTGTACGAAGTTTCATAACGAAATCATCAACGAACTCTTGGATTTCTGATTCGGTAAATGTACCACGAGCAAGGTCACGTTCTGCAAAGATATCCAATACGATTGGCACACGTCCTAGAGATGTAGCAGCACCGTTGATCACACGGCAGACAGCCATGAAGGCGATGTTAACCCATTGGATTGCTTCTTTCGTGTTCATCGCTGGTTTGCGGACATCAACTCCGTAAAGGTCACCCAAGCGAACAACTTGTTGCAATGCTTGGTATTGAAGGTTTACTTCTTCACGAAGACGGATTGTTTCTTCATCAATTTCTTTAATTGCATTCCAGTCGTTTACTTTTTCTTGCATCAAATAGTCTGCACCGTAAAGAGCAAGACGTGCGTAAACACCGATGATACGTCCACGTGAGTAGGCATCTGGAAGACCAGTTACAGTGTGAGCGTGACGAGCACGACGAATGTTTGAAGTGTAGGCACGGAAGATACCATCGTTAACTGTTGTTACGTATTTAGTAAAGATTTCGTGAACAGCTGGATCTGGTTCGTATCCATTTTCTTTCAAAGTAGTTTCAGCCATACGGATACCACCTTTTGGCATGAAGTTCAATTTGAAGAGTTCATCGTTTTGGATACCAAAGATCAATTCGTTTTCTTTGTCGATAAATCCAGCAGGAATGTCAGCAATAGATGTTGGACGAGTGTCCATTGGGAAACGAGTTTCTTCGTAGTGTGCTTTTGTTTCTTCTACGATTTTTTTGATGTGAAGTGAACGTTCTGTTGGTCCAGCAAGGAAACTTTCATCTCCATCGTAAGGTGTGTAGTTGGCTTGAACGAAGCGAGAGATACTTGCTTTTTCTTTCCAATCTACGCCTTTGAAGCCTTCCCAAGCTTTATCAAAAATATCTTGTGCTTCAACAACTGTCTTAACAACCATGTTAATGTCCTCATTTTTCTTTCTAGTAACAGTCATCTGTTACATTCATGAGACCAGTATACCATACAGTAACCGATTTCAACAAGCGAAAAAAGGCTTTTTTATCACTTTCTTTTCTAATACAGTCTGTTTATCGGCGCAATCTGTATTATATATTTGAAAGAATGACTACTCTTTTCCATTTTTTCAGAAAAAAAGGTATAATGAATAAAAAATGACATTAGAAAGGAAGCAAAATGCTCATATTTCCATTGATTAATGATTTGTCCAGAAAAATCATCCATATCGACATGGATGCCTTTTTTGCTGCGGTGGAAATAAGAGACAATCCTAAGTTAAAAGGAAAACCTGTCATCATTGGGAGCGATCCCAGACAAACAGGCGGACGAGGAGTTGTGTCTACTTGTAGCTACGAGGCGCGAGCTTTTGGTGTTCATTCAGCCATGAGTTCTAAAGAAGCTTATGAGCGTTGTCCTCAAGCCGTCTTTATCTCGGGAAATTATGAAAAATACAAAACTGTGGGACTTGAGATTCGAGCTATTTTTAAACGCTATACTGATTTGATTGAACCTATGAGTATTGACGAAGCCTACTTGGATGTGACGGAAAATAAACTTGGTATCAAGTCGGCAGTCAAAATAGCTCGTCTCATCCAACAGGATATCTGGCAGGAACTACACTTAACTGCTTCTGCAGGCGTCTCTTATAACAAATTCCTAGCTAAAATGGCTAGTGACTATCAAAAACCACATGGTTTAACAGTTATCCTCCCAGAACAAGCTCAAGACTTTCTCAAACAAATGGACATTGCTAAATTCCATGGCGTAGGCAAAAAAACAGTGGAAAGGCTTCATGAAATGGGCATTTATACTGGCGCAGACTTATTGAAGGTCTCTGAAATCACTTTGATTGATCGCTTTGGTAGACTTGGTTTTGACCTGTATCGAAAGGCTCGTGGTATTCACAATTCTCCAGTCAAATCCAATCGCATCCGCAAATCAATCGGGAAGGAGAAAACCTATGGGAAGATTCTGCAAGTTGAAGAAGACATCAAAAAAGAGCTGACTCTCCTCTCTGAAAAAGTTGCTCTCAATCTCAGTAAACAAGACAAAACTGGAAAAATCATCATCCTAAAGATTCGTTACGCTGACTTCTCCACTCTAACTAGGCGGAAAAGCCTCTCACAAGCAACACAGGACGCTAGCCAAATTGCGCAAACTGCCATTCAACTCTACGAAGAACTAGCTGAAAAAGAAAAAGGTATCCGTCTATTAGGAATTACAGTGACAGGATTTTAAAAAGCTTGAAGGGCGATTCCCTCAAGCTTTTTTCTTATACAAATAAACGCACAAAACTATAGAGCAACAAGACACTACCGAGTACGATACGGTATTTCCCAAATAGTGTAAAGTCGTGCTTCTTCACATAGCTGGTCAAGAAACGAATAGCAACCATGCTGACCGCAAAGGCTACTCCCATAGCAACCAAGAGCAGGAATAATTGCCCAAAACTCAAGAGCTGACCTGCCTTAATAAATTTGAAAATCTTTAAAGCACTAGCTCCGAACATAACAGGAATTCCGAGATAGAAGGTAAACTCCGTTACAACAGAGCGGCTTGTTCCATTCAACAAACCACCGACGATAGTAGCACCTGAACGACTTGTTCCTGGTAAAAGGGCGAGGACTTGGAAGAGCCCAATGTAAAGGGCTGTTTTATAAGGCAACTTGTCTAGCTCTGTTACTGTTGGTTCAATGGCTTGCGCCTTATTTCGTTTTTCAAGATAGATAAAGGCAACACCATAGATAATCAACATAAGCGCAACTGAAACCATGTTATGGAAGTTGGCATCAAACCAATCATCTAGTTTAAAAACCAATAGCAAAGGCAAGGTCGCAACGAAGACTTTTGACCACAATTGCCAAGTACGACGAACTTCAACCTTATTTTTACCAGGTTTGAAAGGATTGAGCTTGTTAAAGTAAATTACCATAACTGCTAAAATGGCACCAAGCTGGATGACAACATTAAACATGGACATGAAAGCTTCATTTTGGTCCTTGTATTGTACAAATTCTTCAACCAAAATCAAGTGACCTGTACTTGAAATTGGCAACCATTCTGTAATTCCTTCAACAATCCCAAAAAAGATTGACTTCAAAATTTCAATAAAATACATACATTACTCCTTTTTCTGTCCTCTATTATAGCACAATTTCGGATGTTGCGATAGATTTTTTCTAGAAGGCGCCGATGCTACCACCGCCTCCGCCTCCTGAGAATCCTCCGCCAGAACTTCCACTTCCAGAAGAGACGGAGTAAGTACTTGCTGTGTTTGCAATACTAGCATAGTGACTCATTTGAGCAGTTGAATGATAAAACATACTGTGCCAGCCATAAGCTACGTAAAGATTAATATCTGGGTTCTCAACTTGAATCTGATAAGATTTCATCAAATGACTCACCTTGTCCGCATAACCAAATAAAGTAGCATAGACAAGGAGGCGATTCCAAAGAACAATACTCTCTAATTCGGCCTTATCTAGGTGAGCGATATCGCGAAGCATGTTTTCAAAACTAGTCCAGAGATAGTATGCTTCTAGCCCTTCTTCGTTTAAAACACCATCACGAGTATCAAATCGGGTCGTCCAATAATAGACGGCAGCTAACATCAAGCTCACAAACCCAAGGATAGGAAGTGGCAGAGAAAGGTAACCGTGAGCATCCAAACTATACAAGAACCAGCCAAAACCAACGAAAGCAGGTAGAAGCGTAGAGACGCCTATCATCAATCGCAAGATTTTTTCTCCATTACTCAGTGGACGATAATAATCTGGAAGTTGCAAAGAGGAAACCCGCTTTCTCACCCCATCCTGCATCTGCTTCAGAGCTTGCTCGAAAGACGACTTAAGCTTACGTCCCGTTTTCTGAATCCGTTTTTCATCAGCTGCTTTTGCACCTTGGTAAAGACTAGTTGACACTTGGTAATCTGCAAACAAATCTGAAACAAGCACTTCTTCTCTTCCTGAAAAGGCCAAATTAAGGCAATCTTTTTCAAAACTTACCAATCCTTTTTCTTTTACGACTTTTAGACGGACCTCATCTCCATTTGAGATGATTGAAACATTTCCACGGTCGATTACATCCAACAAGGTTGCCTGAACGAGTTGGTCAAAGGTGAACTTCCCACCTCCCTTGGTCAAGGGACTGACTTCCTCTAAAGAAGTGGAGTAAACAGCTTCCGATAAAACCATCGGTTCTAAGTCCATTGGCGGTTCGTAGAGACGGTGATTTTTGGCATATTTCTTCGATGGGGAGGTTTTTCTTCTGTAAATGCAGTAGAAAATAACACTAAAGACTAAAGAGAGCGAGAGTAGCAAAGGGATGATCCACATAACCAGAGCTTTACTTTGAGCTTTTTCAGCAGTAATGGACTCCTCTATTTTTTCAAATTCTGCTAAACGATTGCCCTTCAATCCCTGATCCAAAGCTGTTTCAAAATCTTTTCTAGGCCAATAGGCATGCAATTCAACCCCACGCTGACGAGGTAGGTTCTGTAAATAAACACGATAATCACCATCTATCTTCTCTACCCTGCCCTCTGTAAAGAGTTTCCCTGTATGAAAGAAAAGTTTTTCTGCTCCATTAAAGCCTATTACTCGAAACTCAAAATTTTCGATAGATTCTGAACTATCCGTCAAGGGTTGCCAATTAAGTTCCGCGATATCATCATATAGAAATAGGAGATTTTTTAGTTGCCATGTGATTACCACTTCAACGGTATCCCCCTCTTGACCTGGATTATACACTTTTACAGTATAACCTTCCGATTCTTCTATCACTTCACTATTGACATTTTCAATGGCACTAGCATTTTTCCATACCTGAACCTTCGGACTGGAATCTATTTCAAAGCCCTTTGGCATCTTACCAGCACGGCCAAGTCCTACTAGTTGTCCATTAAAATCCTCATCAAAATGATATACTACTTTTTCCCTAAATTCTGCCGTATTATCTGCATGAATATTCAAATCACCCTGATAAGAGCGAATCTTGAAGTCAACCGCAAAAACAGAGAGTGGTAAAATACAAAACAAGCTAAATAAAAGCAAGAAAAAAGTCTTTTTCACAACACAATCCCCCTTTTTATCTTTGCTATCATTATATCATTTTTTATAAGTAAAGGCTTACTTGTATTGAAAATCTCACTATTTTTCGATACAATAGAGAGAAGTCATTTTTAGACTAGAAATAGGAGAAAACATGAAAAAATTATGCTTATCTATCCTTGCTAGCCTAGCCCTTACACTGGGACTAGTTAGCCAGGTCCAAGCTGACGAATATTTACGCATCGGTATGGAGGCAGCTTACGCTCCCTTCAACTGGACCCAAGACGACGATAGTAACGGCGCCGTCAAAATCGACGGTACCAACCAATATGCCAATGGCTACGATGTCCAAATCGCTAAAAAGATTGCCAAAGACCTAGGCAAGGAACCTTTAGTCGTTAAAACCAAGTGGGAAGGACTTGTTCCTGCTCTTACTTCTGGCAAAATCGATATGATCATTGCAGGTATGAGCCCAACGGCTGAACGTAAACAAGAAATTGCCTTTTCAAGTAGTTACTATACTAGTGAACCTGTTCTATTGGTCAAAAAGGACTCTGTCTATGCCAACGCCAAATCTTTAAACGACTTTAGCGGAGCAAAAATCACATCTCAACAAGGCGTTTACCTTTATGACTTGATTTCCCAAATCCCTGGTGCCAAGAAAGAAACAGCCATGGGGGATTTTGCTCAAATGCGCCAAGCTCTAGAGGCTGGTGTTATTGATGCCTATGTTTCAGAACGCCCTGAAGCCCTGACCGCTGAATCTGCCAACGCTAAGTTCAAAATGATTCAACCCCAACCAGGTTTCAAAACTGGCGAAGAAGACACCGCTATTGCCATTGGTCTTCGTAAAGATGACAGCCGTATCAGCCAAATCAATGCGAGTATCGAAACCATCTCTAAGGATGAGCAAGTAGCCCTCATGGATCGGATGATCAAAGAGCAACCAGTTGAGGCGACAACAACGGAGGAAGAAAGTAGCTTCTTTAGTCAAGTCGCTAAAATTCTTTCTGAAAACTGGCAACAACTCCTGCGTGGTGCTGGTATCACACTCTTGATCTCCATTATCGGGACCATCACAGGTCTCCTTATCGGGCTTGCAATCGGGGTCTTCCGTACTGCTCCACTATCTGAAAACAAGGCAATCTATGGCTTGCAAAAACTACTTGGCTGGATTCTCAATGTCTATATTGAGATCTTCCGTGGTACGCCTATGATCGTTCAATCGATGGTTATCTACTACGGTACAGCACAAGCCTTCGGAATCAATCTCGATCGTACACTGGCTGCTATCTTCATCGTCTCAATCAATACTGGTGCCTACATGACTGAAATCGTTCGTGGTGGTATTCTAGCAGTTGACAAGGGACAGTTTGAAGCCGCAACGGCTCTTGGTATGACCCATAATCAGACCATGCGTAAAATTGTGCTACCTCAGGTCGTTCGCAATATCTTACCTGCTACTGGTAATGAGTTTGTTATCAATATCAAAGATACCTCTGTATTGAACGTTATTTCAGTTGTTGAGCTTTATTTCTCAGGAAATACTGTCGCAACTCAAACCTACCAATACTTCCAGACCTTTACAATCATTGCCGTGATTTACTTTGTCCTCACCTTCACCGTAACGCGTATCCTACGCTTCATCGAACGCCGTATGGACATGGATACCTATACTACAGGTGCTAACCAAATGCAAACGGAGGATTTGAAATAATGACACAACCAATCCTTGAAATCAAACACCTCAAAAAATCCTATGGGCAAAACGAAGTGCTAAAAGACATTTCTCTCACCGTCCATAAAGGAGAGGTTATTTCCATCATCGGAAGCTCAGGAAGCGGAAAATCAACCTTCCTTCGTTCGATCAATTTACTAGAAATGCCTACAGAGGGAGAGATTCTCTATCGAGGAGAAAACGTCTTAGAAAAAGGCTATAACCTCACCCATTATCGTGAAAAACTCGGCATGGTTTTCCAATCTTTCAATCTCTTTGAAAATCTGAATGTCCTTGAAAATACTATCGTTGCCCAAACAACGGTACTCAAACGCGACCACTCTGAAGCTGAAAAAATTGCAAAAGAAAATCTCGAAAAAGTTGGCATGGGAGAACGCTATTGGCAAGCCAAACCAAAACAACTCTCTGGTGGCCAGAAGCAACGTGTGGCCATCGCACGCGCCCTCTCCATGAATCCTGACGCCATCCTTTTCGACGAACCAACATCTGCTCTGGATCCAGAAATGGTCGGAGAAGTCCTTAAAATCATGCAAGACCTGGCTCAAGAAGGTCTGACTATGATCGTCGTCACCCACGAAATGGAGTTCGCCCGCGATGTCTCACACCGTGTCATCTTTATGGATAAGGGTGTCATTGCCGAAGAAGGCAAGCCAGAAGACCTCTTCACGAACCCTAAAGAAGAACGGACGCGAGAATTTCTTCAGCGCTACCTCAAATAACAAACAAAGACTGCATAAAATATGTAGTCTTTTTACTAACTCTTTGCAAAACAAAAGGCAGATCCATTTTAAGAATCTGCCTGTAAGCCTAGTTTAATCTTCAAATTTTTCATGATTCTTGTCATAAAAATCAATCAAACCTAGGGCTGTTTCAAATGAAATATTTTTCACTTTTGCACGACCTTGTGCCAAAGCAATAATTGACATTTCACGTGCATTTGTTTCCTTAGAGATACGGTAACCTGTGATTTTCTTATCACGAACCCAGCCAACAACTGATTCTACTTTTTCAAAGTTTGATTTAGCCATGTTCTTCTCCTATTTTGTTCTTTACGATGTTGAAATATAGCCATTTTTGAGGACTATCCATTAAAAAAACATCTACTTATTGAAAACAAATAATGAATTGTTATTACTTAGCTTTTAAAGCTGATAATATGCTTGTTCGTATATCTTCAACTCCATCAGGATTTGCTGGTAGGAAGATGGTGTTATTGCCCTTATTGTCTGCGAAATTATTCAAGGTATCTAAATACTGATTTGTTAATAGAATGGACATAATCTGGGCTTCCGTGAGTTCAACATTGGCTCCTTTTAATTCTTGAATAGAATCAGCAAGTCCGTCAACAATAGCCTTACGCTGTTCTGCAATCCCTACACCGTGTAGGCGATCTTTTTCTGCCTCTGCTTCCGCTGCTGTCACGATTTTAATCTTATCTGCTTCTGCAAGTTCTTGCGCAGCGACTCTCTTACGTTGAGCAGCATTGATTTCATTCATTGATTGTTTAACTTCAGCGTCAGGCTCAACCTTCGTAATCAGTGTTTTTACAATGATGTAACCATATGTAGACATTTCTTCTGCTACTTGCTTTTGAACTTCTAATGCAATTTCATCTTTTTTCTCAAATAGTTCATCCAAGGTCAATTTAGGTACAGATGAACGCAAAGCATCTTCAATATAGGATTTGATTTGAGCTTCTGGTCTCATTAGTTTATAGTAAGCATCTGTGACATTATTCTCATTCACTCGATACTGAGTCGCCACATTCATGGTCACAAATACATTATCTTGTGTTTTTGTTTCCACGACGATCTCACTTTGCAATAGACGCAACTGCACCCTGGCTGCAATTCTATCAATTCCAAAAGGCGCTCGTACATGAATACCACTATTACTCAACTTTTGGTATTTACCAAAACGCTCGATAATAGCGACAGACTGTTGCCTTACAACATATACAGAGCTGATAATAATCGCTGATGCAATCAGCACTAGAATAAAGAGAACAAGTAAAACATGTAAAACCATGGGAATCTCCCCCTTTCGTCACCATCATTATAGCATCATTATAGGAAATTGGCAAATAATATGATAGCAAATTTATTTTAGACTAGCATATTATACAAAGTCTCATTTCCGTTCAGATTGATATAAGATGGGTCAAACTTTTCCATCCGATGAATCAAGCCAGCATAATCATGCTTATCAGCAAGAGCAATCCCAATCAATACTGGACCTGTCCCCTTGCTGGCCCGTTTGATATATTCAAAACGAGTGATGTCATCATTGGGCCCCAAAATGTCATTTACAAACTCCCGTAGAGCTCCTGGACGCTGTGGGAAGTTCACAACAAAGTAATGCTTGATGCCATCATAAATCAAGGCACGTTCTTCCATCTCTGGCATACGGTTGATGTCGTTGTTCCCTCCAGAGATGATACAACAAATGGTCTTACCTTTGATATAGTCCGATAGAACTTCCAAGGCTGCAATGCTGGCCGCTCCAGCAGGTTCGGCGACAATTCCTTGCTTGGAATAAAGATCAATCAAGGTCTCCGAAATCAAACCCTCATCTACTCCAATAAGAGTTTCAACATTCTGACGAGTTGCTTCATAAGTCAACTGCCCAACTTTCTGCACCGCTATTCCATCAGCAAATTTGTCAATTTCTTTGAGTTTAACTGGTCCTCCAGCCTCAAAGGCTGCCTTCATCGAACGGGCACCATTGGCTTCTACACCAATTACTTCGATAGCGGGATTGGTTTCTTTGATATAGGTCGAAACCCCTGCAATCAGTCCGCCACCACCTACCGGAACTAGTACTGTATCAAAATCAATAGACTCTTTACGGGCTTCTTCAAGAATTTCGTAGGCCACAGTTCCTTGACCAGCTTGAACATGGATATCATCAAAAGGATCGATAAAGGTTCTATTTTCTGACAACGTAAACTCTTGCGCTGCCTTAGCAGAAGCATCAAAGGTATCCCCAACCAACTTGATTGTCACAAACTCTCCACCGAAAAAGCGAACCTGCCCAATCTTTTGTTGCGGTGTTGTGATGGGCATAAAAATTGTTGCAGGAATCTTCATCTCCTTACAAGTATAGGCGACACCTTGGGCATGATTTCCCGCAGAGGCACAGACTACACCACGCTCACGTTCTTCTTTTGATAGTTGAGAAATGGCATAATAGGCTCCGCGAATTTTAAAAGAGCGAACTCTTTGCGCATTCTCCTTTTTCAGATAGATCTTAGCTCCATACTTTTCTGATAAGTAATGATCATATTCCAGTGGTGTATTCACTACTACACCACTTAAAACTTTGTGGGCTTTCACCACATCTTTTGCACTTAGCATGTCTCCTCCTCAAATACTTTACAAGGTAAAAAGCGAGTTAGGTACCCCCCAACTCGCCTTCTGTTTTTATTCTAAGAATTAGTTATAGATTTTGAAAGCATCATCGTCGTTTTTACCAACGAATGGCATTGCTTTACGTAGTTCTGCACCAACTTTTTCAATTTCAAGGTTAGCTGCTTGTTCACGGTAAGCAGTCAATTTTGGACGTCCCGCTTTATAGTCATTTACAAAGTCATTTGCAAATGTACCATTTTGGATGTCTGCAAGAACTGCTTTCATGTTTTCTTTAACTTGCTCAGTAATCACACGTGGGCCTGATACATAGTCACCGTACTCAGCAGTATTTGAAATAGATTGACGCATTTTCTTGAATCCACCTTCATAAATCAAGTCAACGATCAATTTCATTTCGTGAAGAACTTCAAAGTAAGCCAATTCTGGGGCATAGCCTGCTTCTGTCAATACTTCAAAACCTGCTTCGATAAGGGCAGTCAAACCACCACAAAGTACAGCTTGTTCACCAAACAAATCTTCTTCAGTTTCTTCTTTGTAAGTCGTTTCAAGCAAACCTACACGAGCTGCTCCAACACCTTTACACCAGTCCATAGCAATGTTTTTCGCATTTCCTGTGGCGTCTTGGTAGACTGCATAAAGAGCTGGAACACCAAATCCTTCTTCATAAGTACGGCGCACCAAGTGTCCTGGCCCTTTAGGAGCACACATGAAGACATCTACATCTGCAGGAACTTTGATAAATTCAAAGTGAATGTTGAAACCATGAGCAAATCCAACTGCATTTCCAGCTTCCAAGTTTGGAGCGATTTCTGCTTCGTACAATTCTTGTTGAATTTCGTCTGGTGCCAAGATCATGATAACGTCAGCCAATTTAGTTGCTTCTGCTACTGTGTAAGTGTCAAAACCATCTTCTTTTGCTTTGTCAAAAGATTTACCTGGACGCACACCGATGATGACATCACGACCTGAGTCACGCAAGTTTTGCGCATGCGCATGTCCTTGTGAACCATAACCGATAACGGCGATTTTTTTACCGTCAAGCGCTGCTACTTTAACATCTTTTTCGTATTCCATTTGAACTGCCATAGTTTTTCTCTCTTTTCTATTATTTATTGCCTCTTAGGCGGTTTTAACAAATTTTAGTTGGATTTTTAGTCGCGGGTAAATCCAGTTGCACCCGTACGAGCGATATTTTTAATACCATATGGTCGAATCACTCGCAATAAAGCTTCACTCTTTTCAGCATTCCCAGTCATCTGAATAGTGATTGAGCTTGGCGCCACATCAACTACCGTTGCACGGAAGGGTTGGATAATAGCCAAGATTTCTGCACGCTTTTCAGCTGGTGCTGCAATTTTCACTAAGATAACTTCGCGCTCCAAGTGCGGTTTGTCTGTGATATCTCGAATGCGAATCACATCGATCTGACGATTGAGTTGCTTGATAATTTGCTCCACTTCATCATGAGAAGCCACATCAATAATGATGGTAATCCGTGATACATCAGGATTCTCTGTCGCACCAACTGAGATACTCTCAATGTTGACCTGACGACGAGAAAGGACACCTGTAAAGCGATTGAGGACTCCTGAACGATTTTGTAGTTTTGCCGTTAACATTCTACGCATGGAACTTCACCCCCAACATCTCATGATTGCTCTTACCAGCTGGTACCATCGGTAAGACCTGTTCCTTACGAGAAATATCCACCTCGATAAACATGGGCACATCCTCCAGAATAACCTCTAGATCTTTTTCTATCGTCTCTGGATTATCAAATTTATAGTTTTTGATGCCGTAAGCCTGTGCCATCAGCTGGAAGTCAGGAAGTGTATCAAAGACTGACTCAGAAGTTCTACCCTCATAGAAGGATTCCTGCCACTGACGAACCATTCCTAGTGAGTGGTTGTTCAACATGACAACCTTAATCGGCACCTTGTAGATGTTTAGGATGGCTAGTTCTTGGTTGGTCATTTGGAAGCCACCATCACCTACAAAAAGGACTACTTCTTTTTCTGGATTGGCAATCTTGGCTCCGATAGCTGCAGGAACCCCGAATCCCATGGTACCCAAACCACCTGAAGTGACTAACTGACGCTCATTTTGGTAAGGATAATACTGAGCCGTCCACATTTGGTGTTGCCCTACGTCTGTGACAACAATGGCATCCCCATTCGTCAACTCACCGATACGTTCAATAACGGCCTGCGGTTGAACCACACGTTCTTTCTTGTCATAAGAACGAACACGGTTCTTGTCTTTCGTGACTTTTTCAATCCATTTTTCAGTATTGTTATGAACAGTTGGCTCTGCCAATAGCATCTGCAAGGCTTTCTTAGCATCGCCCACCACAGGAATATCTGCACTAATAATCTTACCAATCTCAGCTGGGTCAATGTCAATATGCGCAACCTTGGCATTTTTAGCAAAGGTCTTAGGATTGCCAGTTAAGCGGTCATCGAAACGGCAACCAATACTAATCATAAAGTCCGCTTCGGTCATGGCAATGTTAGCTGCGAAAGAACCGTGCATACCTCCCATACCAAGAAAGAGCGGATGACTCGTTGCAATCGTGCCTTGCCCCAAAAGGCTTGTTACCACTGGAATTTGGTAACGTTCAGCAAACTCATTGAGCTCAGCAGCTGCTTCTGCATAACTAACCCCACCACCAGCTAGCAATACGGGTTTTTTAGCCTTAGACAATTGCTTCAAGATTTTCTTGATTTGCATGTCATTCGGATCAAGCGTCGGTTGATAGCTTGGTAAATTTACCTCTGGTGAATAGATGAAGTCCGTCTCTAAGGCAGATACATCCTTTGGCAAGTCGATCACAACTGGCCCTGGACGACCTGTAGTTGCGATATGGACAGCTTCCGTAATGATACGGGGAATGTCAGCTGTCTCACGGACTTGGTAATTGTACTTGGTAATAGGCATGGTAATACCGACAATATCCGCCTCCTGAAAGGCATCTTTCCCAATTCCTGCTCGAGCGACTTGTCCGGTAAAGACCAAAAGGGGAACGCTATCGCTCATGGCATCTGCAATCCCTGTAATGGCATTCGTTGCTCCCGGTCCACTCGTAACGACGGCAACACCCAACTTTCCAGTTGATTTGGCATAACCTTCAGCTTCATGCAAACAGCCTTGTTCATGGCGACCCAAGATGTGGCGAATGCCTTTGAAATTATAAATCGCATCATATAAAGGCAAGACAGCCCCACCAGGATAACCAAATATGGTATCAATTCCTAAATCACGGAGGGTTTCCAAAACTAGATCCGATCCCGTCTTAGGAGCGTCTAAACTGATTTTTTCCATTGTTCCCCTTTCTCTTCTCTTAAAAATAGCTTGTTACTATCATACCATTTTTTCAAAAATTTTCAAGACAAAAGAAGCAATTTTCTGAATTTTCTATCTAAACGTGTTTTTATGAATGTTTTTCCTATTTTTATAAATATGAATAGGGAATTGAACGATTTTATTACTACCAAATTTAGTTTAGGGTATATTTTTCTAACCTTCCTTGATATAGAACATAAAAAGGAAGCCACTAAGTGACTTCCTTCTAGAGTGAGGACTGATTAGTCTTCACCTTTGTTTTTCTTAATGATTTCTTCTTGTACTGACTTAGGTACATCTTCGTAGTGGTCAAATACCATCATGAATGTACCACGTCCTTGAGATGCTGAACGAAGAACAGTTGCGTAACCAAACATTTCAGCAAGTGGAACGTAAGCACGTACGATTTGGCTGTTACCATGTGCTTCCATACCGTCAACACGTCCACGACGAGCAGTTACGTGACCCATAACATCACCAAGGTTCTCTTCAGGAACAGTGATGGTTACAAGCATCATTGGCTCAAGGATAGCTGGTTGTGCAGTCTTAGCAGCTTCTTTAAGAGCAAGTGAAGCCGCAATCTTGAAGGCAGTTTCAGATGAGTCGACATCGTGGTATGAACCATCGTAAAGCTTAGCTTTAACGTCAACCATTGGGTAACCTGCAAGAACACCGTTAGCCATAGATTCTACCAAACCTTTTTCAACCGCTGGGATAAATTCACGAGGAACCACACCACCGACGATTGCGTTTTCGAATTCGAATCCTTTACCTTCTTCGTTTGGAGTAAATTCAATCCATACATCACCAAATTGACCTTTACCACCAGACTGACGTTTGAAGAATCCACGTGCTTGAGTAGAAGCGCGGAATGTTTCACGGTAAGATACTTGAGGAGCACCTACGTTCGCTTCAACTTTGAACTCACGACGCATACGGTCAACAAGGACGTCAAGGTGAAGCTCACCCATACCTGAGATAACTGTTTCACCAGTTTCAACGTTTGTTTCAACGCGGAATGTTGGATCTTCTTCAGCCAATTTTTGAAGGGCGATACCCATCTTATCTTGGTCAGCTTTAGATTTTGGCTCAACCATCAATTGGATAACAGGTTCTGGAACGTTGATTGACTCAAGGATGATTTTAGCTTTTTCATCTGTCAATGAGTCACCAGTTGTAGTATCTTTCAAACCAACGGCAGCAGCGATATCACCTGAGTAAACAGTGTCAATTTCTTGACGGCTGTTAGCGTGCATTTGAAGGATACGTCCGATACGTTCACGTTTACCTTTAGAAGTGTTCAATACGTATGAACCTGATTGAAGAACACCTGAGTAAACACGGAAGAATGTCAAACGACCTACGAATGGGTCTGTCATGATCTTGAAGGCAAGAGCTGCAAACGGCTCATCATCAGATGCTGGACGAGTTTCTTCTTCATCTGTATCTGGGTTGATACCTTTGATTGCTGGGATATCAAGTGGGCTTGGAAGGTAGTCGATAACCGCATCAAGCATCAATTGAACACCCTTGTTCTTGAAGGCAGATCCACACAATACTGGGAAGAATTCAACGTTGATAGTTGCTTTACGGATAGCAGCTTTCAATTCTTCGTTAGTGATTTCTTCACCTTCAAGGTATTTCATCATCAAGTCTTCATCAGTTTCAGCGACTGCTTCAACCAATTTTTCACGGTATTCTTGAGCTTGGTCAAGGTATTCAGCTGGAATATCTTCTTCAAGGATATCTGTACCAAGGTCGTTAGTATAGATTTCAGCTTTCATCTTGATCAAGTCGATGATACCACGGAAGTCATCTTCAGCACCGATTGGCAATTGGATTGGGTGTGCGTTTGCTTGAAGACGGTCGTGAAGTGTGCTTACTGAGTAAAGGAAGTCAGCACCGATTTTGTCCATTTTGTTGGCAAATACGATACGTGGAACTCCGTACTCAGTTGCTTGACGCCAAACTGTTTCAGTTTGAGGCTCAACACCAGATTGTGAGTCAAGAACAGTAACCGCACCGTCCAATACACGAAGAGAACGTTGTACTTCGATTGTGAAGTCCACGTGTCCTGGTGTGTCGATGATGTTTACGCGGTGGTTGTTCCATTGAGCTGTTGTCGCAGCAGATGTGATAGTGATACCACGTTCTTGCTCTTGCTCCATCCAGTCCATTTGTGACGCACCTTCGTGAGTTTCACCGATTTTGTGGATTTTACCAGTGTAGTAAAGAATACGCTCAGTAGTTGTTGTTTTACCGGCATCGACGTGAGCCATGATACCGATATTACGAGTTTTTTCAAGTGAAAATTCGCGTGCCATGAGGTTAGTTTCTCCTATTTTTTATTTTACAATCTATTATAACATTATTTAGAAAAAACGGATAGGCAGGACCTACCCGTTCTCAATGTTTATCTTGTTTTTGTTGGTTTCAACTTGTGTGAAAAGTTGAATTGAACTCGGGCTAAAAGCTTAAGTTAACTGATTCGAACTCGAGCGAGGCCCGGTGCAAAAAAGATAAACTGCTTTGTGTTCACGGAACACTGCATCAGTTTCCTATTTTTGCCTTGGGCCTTTGCCGCTCTTAGTATCATTTTATTACCAACGGAAGTGTGCGAAGGCACGGTTAGCTTCAGCCATACGGTGAGTGTCTTCACGTTTCTTAACAGCTGCACCAGTGTTGTTAGCAGCGTCCAAGATTTCTTTTGCAAGACGGTCTTGCATTGTGTGTTCACCACGAAGGCGAGCGATTGTTACCAACCAACGAAGTCCAAGTGTTGTACGACGTTCTGGACGAACTTCAACTGGGACTTGGTAGTTAGATCCACCAACACGACGTGCACGTACTTCAAGTACAGGCATGATGTTTTCCATAGCTGTTTCAAATACTTCAAGTGCATCGTTACCAGTAGCTTCTTTGATTTGCTCAAAAGCACCGTAAACGATTGAAGCAGCTGTACCACGTTTACCATCAAGCATAACGCGGTTGATAAGACGAGTAACTAGTTGTGAATTGTAAAGCGGATCTGGCAATACATCACGTTTTGGAGCTCTATTTTTACGACTCATTTCTCTTTATCCCCTTTCCTTATGCTTTTGGACGTTTAGTACCGTATTTAGAACGGCCTTGTTTACGATCGTTAACACCTGCAGTATCAAGTGCACCACGGACGATATGGTAACGTACCCCTGGAAGGTCTTTTACACGTCCACCACGAAGAAGCACCACGCTGTGCTCTTGCAAGTTGTGTCCGATACCTGGGATGTAGGCAGTAACTTCGATAAGGTTGCTCAAACGTACACGAGCGAATTTACGAAGGGCAGAGTTAGGTTTTTTAGGTGTCATCGTTCCAACACGAGTTGCTACACCACGTTTTTGTGGTGAAGAAACGTTTGTTTGAACTTTTTTGTGACTGTTGTAACCAACGTTCAAAGCTGGTGATTTAGATTTTTCTACTTTTGATTTACGCGGTTTGCGAACCAATTGGTTAATTGTAGGCATCTACATTCTCCTGTGTTTTTTATTTTTGGTGATGATACACTTGGTGACAGCTACCATCTGTGTGTACTTTTGCAACATTTGTCAGCACGTCCCTGTACACTTTTGAGAGACCAAAAGTAAAAAGTACCGTCTATTATTGTAACACAATTTTTCTTTCCTTGTCAATATTTTTTTCGTTTTTATTCTGATCTTTTAAGTCTTGGAAACAAGTTCTTACCGCTTTTTTAAACAAAAAAACGGGCTCTATAATTCTTACAGTGGTTTTACCCACTACAGAAATTATCGAGCCAGGATTATTGGATCTATCTGCTAAAAATTAACTTTCTTCCTAACTTCCTTGACCATAATAGCAACTAACTCTGTACCGTTACCCTAAAGAAACAACAAATTAAACAGGATTTAGGTAATGAACTTGCCCTCACTGTCTGAAAAAAACAAAAGAGAGAATAATCATTACATGTCAAACGATGGTTTCTCTTCCTCTGGGCGTTTATATCGACCATTTTCATAAGAGACATAATTTTGAAAATCTGGAAATAAGCTTCTCTTGGAATGTCCATACTCATCTAACTTAGCTTTTAAATAGTTTTTTAACAAAGTATATTGATCAGTACCTTGTAGTGTCTTATCTACCAAGTTAACCTTATTCTTTAGGGCTTCAAAACGTTTCTCAAGATTGCTTATATATTCATTCTCATTTGCATCGAGCTCTTCATCATATTTAAGGTTATCAGCAGCTTTAATTATGCCTTCAATATTATATTTAAAAAATTCACTGTCTGACTTCTTTGATACTTCTATAACAACTGTAATACGATTAATTCTTTCAACTTTCTTCTCTAATTCCTTTAGTTTCTCTTTTACATATTTAATAGTGCCAGGTTCATATTCTATTTGCACTTTATTATTTCTTTCATCTTCTTCTAATTCTAATAAATTATATAACTTTTCATAATGTAGAAATGCTCCATTTTGAGCAATCAGACGCTTATTTTTTTGGAATTTTTCAGGTAGATAAACAATATTGTTATCCCTATGTTTTTCTTCTTCAATCTCAAATAATTCAAATTTAGGAGTATGGAAATCCTCGCCATCAATCATAAACAGCAAAGCTGTGTAAGGATTTTTAGACATATCAAGAAGACATGTCCCAAATTCATAATGCTGGAGACGTGAAAAAGCATCATTCCGCTTACTTGAGCCAATGCTACTATCATATTCTAGTTCTTCAGGATATTCTCTCGCTATTTTTTGATATAATCCTTCAAATTTGCTATAAAATTGGTCGCTATTCTTTTCACCATGATAAGTTCTGTTCCTAAAAACAGCTGGAATAGCATCATGCTTGTTATTAGAATAGCCTCTAAAATAATTATATTTAAATCTACTAACTATAAGATCACTATTAGAATTATTAAGTACTATATTTTCTGTCTTAGTTCTTCTTCCATCAAAAATAGAAATTAATTCTTTTAAAGTATAAAAGATAGTCCACCCACTTTTTATAGTACCATAGCCTTCTCTATTATAGTAATCACATTTTATTTTATTATTAAGTTTGTATACTTCCCCCACTACATTTAATATTGCAACTTTTTCTTTGTAATTTTCTACATTCTCTGACTTCCCATTTTGTTGTTTAGAGCTGCACTCTTTCGTAGTTTCACTTGTTTCATCATCATCTCCTCCTATTTCAAATTTATTACAATCTTCCTCTGAGCCCTTATTATTTTTAATATTTTTATAAATACCCGTAAGAAAATTATTTATTTCTAAATTACTGATGTTTTCTTTCAATAACAACTCATAATCTTTAAACTCATCAAGTGAAATTTGAAGGTTTCTCTCTTCCAGTAGTTTAACTTGTTCACGGCTTGAACTAGACAAAATATATGAGAGCATCCTATTAGAAAAGTACTCAAAATCGTAGATTAAGCCTTCATTGACTCCTGTATAATGTTTACTTACTTTCAAATATAGCTTTTCAAAGCTTGTCGAATCTCGTATTATTTCTTTTATATTTTGTATAGTTTTTTCTTGTGAATCATTCTGTTTTTCTTCGTGATTTTTAATGTGTCGATATACCCATGCAGCAAAATCGTCTTGATGCTTATTTTTAAATATATCAAAAAAAGACTTTTGTAAATTTTCACTGAGAAATTCTATGTGCCCTTTTAAATTTTGTTGGTCATTGTAGTCAATTTCTTTTACTATAAAACGACTTTTTTCAAAAGAGCTAGGAGCTTTGGCAAAGTCTGTGTATTTGAAAATACGACTATTTTCACTTGTCTTCTCTTCAGTTTCAGGAATTCTGCTTACCTCATCTTTTTTTACTTCACAAGATATTGTGAGTTTGATATCGTTAAAAATTATTTTATCAATTAACTTGTTATCATTATTACTATGATTAAACAAATCGTACATAGATTTATAAAAAATTTTGATAGCTTTTTGATTCTTAATAGTATCATTTCCCTTATCAAACATTTCTAACTCTCCTCAATAGATATAATCTAAAAATTTTAATCGCTTATACACCGCAAATTTCGAAACATCTGTTTTATAAGAAATATATTTAATTAACTCATTGACATCTTTATTAAACATTTTATTTAAGTCGCCATCGCATTTTTCATTTTTGTATTCAATAATTATATTTTCTAATAGTTTTTCTGGTAGAAGTGTTTCATAGGCAAATTGATTAGCTTTGGCTTCATAAGAAGGGCGTGAAAATGATTTATTACGATCCAAATAAGCACTTGAATCTTCAAATAAATAATGAGCCAGCTCATGAGCACATGCATAATGTCTATCTTCATTTGATAAATACTTATTAATGTATACTTTTTTTCCTTTACTATCGTAAAAAGCATCTACCGTCATCCCGCTAGACTTAAAAAACCTAGGACCATTAAATTTTTTATACGCCTTGATAATAGAAACGATATCAATTTTTTGGACTTCTTGATTATCGTTATTTTTATCTATAATATCTTCTATTGCTTTTCTATATTCTTCAATTCTGGTACTTGTTTTTTCATTGAAAATTTCCTCCTTATATAGGTCTTCTGACTCTAGCAAACTTTTGTATGACAAGTTATCATTTTTTTGTAAACCTTTAATTTTATGGATATTTATTAGCATATAATCCTTTTCTTTCTTTTTTATATAGTTTTAAATATGATTCTAACATAAAATAGGTTATTTAACGCCATGTAAGTGTTTTCTGATAACAGTTTCAAGGATTTTGTTATAATCAACCCACTATAGTTGATAAAGAGTCAAAAAAGGAAGCCCATTGACTTCCTAAATTCAGGTATGGATTTCCTTCAATTAATCATTCGTTTGAGATGTTTTTTTATCTTTCTTATCAAAGCCAACCAGATTCTGTTGCAATGTTGGCTGCCTCTGTTCGATTACCAGCATCTAGTTTCGAAAGAATATTGGTAACATAGTTTCGGACGGTTCCATTTGATAGATAAAGCTGATCTGCGATTTCTTGGTTAGACAAGCCCTGAGCAATTCCCTTTAAAACAGCGATTTCTTGTTCTGTTAAGGGGTTGGGATGCGTCATCACCACTTCCATCAATTCAGGCGAATATTCCTTACGTCCTTCGAGAACAGTATGCAAGGTTTGCATGAGGTCTGCAATACTCCTTTCTTTTAAGACATAAGCATCCACTCCAGCCTTGATTGCACGTTCAAAATAGCCAGGGCGCTTGAAGGTCGTCACGACGACTACCTTAGTTTCTAGCTTTTCTGCTCGTATCCACTCCAAGACTTCGAGGCCAGTCTTAACGGGCATCTCTACATCAAGAATGGCGATATCTACTGTCTCTTTTTCTAAAAGTTGGATTGCTTCTTGGCCATCCTTGGCTTGTAGGACAGAATCTACATCTGATTGGAAGGTAAGCAACTGGCACATAGCATCTCGCAACATACTTTGATCTTCTGCAACAAGTAGTTTCATCTTAGTTTCTCTCCTTATAAGGTAGTCGAACCTGCACTTCAGTCGGATGTTTCTGACTGATCACCTTTACTTCTCCAGAAAATGGAAGGACACGGTCTCGAACGGTATGGAGCTCATCTCCTTTTAGAGAGGGAAAGCCACAACCATCATCTCTCACTGTTAAAATAAGCTCTTTCTCTGTCCGTTCTAATTTTAAGTAGGCTTTAGACGCTTTGGCATGTTTGATGATATTGGTCACCAATTCAAGTAAAATCATGGAAGCCGTTGACTCCAATTCCTGAGTTAGGCTAGCAGTATCTAGTTGGTGATTGATTTCCGTTTCAATTCCTGCAATTTCCAGCATTTTTTTAACAGTCACAAACTCGGAGGCAAGTGTTCTGGTTTTAAGATTTTCAATGATGGTACGAACTTCATTCATGGATTCTTTACTGATCTGATGAATTTCTTTTAATTCTTTTTCCACTTGAGGATAGGCTTGCATTTGAAGTAGCTGGAGGGCAAGGTCCGTCTTCACACTCAGCATAGCAAAGGTATGACCTAGGCTGTCATGGAGATCCTGCCCGATACGACTGCGTTCATTTTCAGCCAAGAAAAGATTGAGCTTAGCATTTTGCTTTCTCTTTTCTTCTTTTATCTCCTCCGACACTCGAATCCGATAGAGACCAAAGGTAAAAGCATCAGAAAAAACAAAGGTCACCAAGAAAAAGAGCAGTTGCCCGAGACTAACTTGACCAACCATATAAATTCCTGTCAAAATCATCGGTTGCAAGACAATAAAACTGACAAAACGCCAAGAATGGAAGGAAATCTCATCCAGCTCATAAATGAGTAGGTTAGATAAATAAAAGATAAACCATGTGAAGCCCGAATTCAGCCAAACCGATGTATAAAAAATGTAAGCAAGCATGATCCACCAAGCCAGCCACTGCACAGTACGGTTTTGACTTAATAAAATCGAATAAAAGGCTAGGACAAATAGTAGAGTCCATAACAAGGTTAAAAGCGGGTACTCTCCACCGATAACACCCGCTATAGGAAAGATGATAAACACTAATGAAATATGAAACATATAATGAGTGTTTTTTAATTTTTCCAACATAGATTTATTTTACCTCGATCCGTTTTTTCAGCTGGATTACCAGTACACCAAAGAAAACTGTATAGCCTAGTACAACCAAGGCGGCAAGAATATTAAACTCATGGTGTTCCAAATAAGCAGAGACGACCTGCATCAGTTGATAGGTTGGAGTCAGTTTTCCAATAGATTGGAGCCATTCTGGGAAGGAATTCAAGGGGAACCACAGTCCACCTAGGACAGCTAAAGCAATATAGGCAATATTTCCAACAACCGTCATCAGTTGAGCACTGGGAAGCAAGCTCACCAAGACACCCATGCTGATAAAGACCACGCTTCCGACCAGCAAAATAGCACCGATTACCAACCAGTCAAGCCAAGGTAGCGTAACTCCACGGACAAAATGACCAACCGAAAAGACAACTATAATTGATAACAAGAAAGTTAGCAGAGTACTGAACAGTTTTGATACATAATATTCTACCATAGATACGGGAGAATGTTGAATCAATTTTTGCCAGTTATTCGTCTTGTCGGATTCGAGTGTGCTAGGGATACTGAAAAAAGCACTTGACATGATACTAAAGAGCGTCATGGCAAAAAGATAGGCTTGAAGAGCAATTTCTGGAATATCAGACCCTGACATCATACCAGAGAATATAAGGTAAAACATACTTGGAAGTCCAATGGACAGCAAATAGTAGACGGCTTGCCGTTTCATCAAAATGAGTTCCACTTTCATGAGACTTGTCATATTTTTCATCGTCAATCTCCTTTAGTCTTGAGTCGTTTCGAAGATACTGTCTAAGAGAGTTCGATTACGAACTTCAATTTCTTCGATCGTGCAGCCCTGTTCTTGCAAGGCTTTCCATACTTGGCTGGGTTCTTTGGTTGTGAAGGAAAGAGCATTTTGCTTGATTTCAAGCTCTTGAACTATAGTCAAGGTATTGACAAAATCCTGATAGGTTAGAGGCACGGTAAAGTGTTTTTCTTGTTCTTCACCACGCATGGCATAAGGCGTCGTATCACGAATCAATTCACCCTTGTGGAGGACCAAGATGCGGTCGGCCGTATGCTCCACCTCTTCAATATAGTGAGAAGAATAGACAATGGTCACACCATTTTTCTTCAGCCGATTGACAATTTCCCAAAAATGCTGACGTGTCGAGGTATCCATGGCAGCAGTTGGTTCATCTAAGAAAAGAATTTTCGGACGACCTATTAAAGTCAACACGAAAGAGAACAAACGTTTTTGCCCACCAGACAACTTGCCCGCCAGCTGATTTTTCTGCTTATCTGAGAATCTCAGCAAGTCATCAATTTCTTTGTCTGAAAGGCTGTCGGGATAAAGTGACTTGAAAAATGATAGAAGTTCTTTCACCTTCAAGCTTTGTACAACCGTATTTTCTTGAGGCAAGACAGAAACAAGCTGTTTTAATCGAGGATCTGTTGGTGCAAAGTCTTGAATGGCTACCTGCCCTGAGCTCATGAACTTGTCGCCCAAGAGGCAATCAATCAAGGTTGTCTTCCCTGCTCCGTTAGGCCCAATCAAGGCGACACATTCACCATGATGGATTTCAAAGGAGATGTCACGCAAAATCTCCTTGTCTTTTATTTTCTTACTCAATTTCTCAACTTTAATCACAGTCATGAGATTCTCCTTTCAACCACTTCATTCCCATAGGGAAAACAACGAAAATCATAAATCCAACCCCCCAAGCACCACGAATAAATTGGCGAAGCAAGGTTTGGTCAAACCAACCAGTAAACATTTCCACTAACCATACCAAGAGTGACAGGCCGATAAAGAAATAGATGATTGCCTTTTTCATTCCTCAAACTCCTTTTTCACATCTCTGACCAATTTCAAACCTTCTCTGACAAGCCAAGACATCATTCCAAAGCCAGCAAAGAGCTCCCAAGGAAAATGATAGAAACCCTCGTCCAATCCTGACAACATGAGATAGGTCATAACTCCTGCTGCTACTAAACTCACTGCGACAATCATTTTATTTTTCATTTCTTCTTCCTCCATTTCCTACTTCAATTATAGTCTTTTGAAGTTAGCGGAGCTAGATGCTTCTGTCACTAGGAAATATGACAAATGTCATAAAAAAGAAAGTTGAAAAATCAACTTTCTTTTTAATCTATTAAATTTTTATTCCACACTAAAAAGATATGGATATACAGGTTGTTGACCTTGGTGAATCTCTACTTCAACATCTTCAAATTCTTCTGCGATTTCTTGAGCAATTTCATTGGCAAGTTCTTCACTTCCATCTTCACCGACATAGAAGGTTACGATTTCACTGTCTTCGTCTAGCATGTGCTTCAAAGTTTCAGTCAAGGTTTGGTGCATGTCAGGGTTTGACACAAGGATTTTGCCATCTACCATACCAAGATTGTCATTTTCATGAATTTCCAAGCCATCGATAGTTGTGTCACGAACGGCAGTAGTTACACTTCCGCTGATGACATCACCGAGGGCTGCAGTCATATGTTCTTTGTTTTCTTCGATTGATTTGCTTGGGTCAAAGGCAAGAAGACTCGTCAAACCTTGAGGAAGAGTACGAGCTTCTACCACAACAGCTGGTTGATCTAACACCTCTGCGGCAGATTGAGCTGCCATGAAGATATTTTTGTTGTTTGGCAAGAAGATGATGTTGCGAGCATTGACTTGCTCAACAGCCTTGATAAAGTCTTCTGTCGAAGGGTTCATCGTTTGACCACCTTCGATGACATAATCCACACCTTGGGCACGGAAGATATCTGCCAATCCTTGACCAGCTACTACTGCGATAAGGGCATACTCCTTCTCTTCAGCTGGCTTGCTGACTTGTGCTGCTTCTTTTTCAACTTGTGCTTCGTGTTGGTTACGCATGTTGTCCACTTTGACCTTGACCAAGCTACCATATTTAAGCCCTTCTTGCATAACAAGACCTGGATCTTCGGTATGGACGTGAACTTTGACAATCTCATCATCGTTGACAACAAGGAGCGAGTCCCCAAGTTCATTCAAGTAGTTACGGAATTCATCATAGTCAAAGTCCTTAGAATAAGTTGGGCCTTGTTTGAGAGCAACCATGATCTCCGTACAGTAACCGAAGGTAATATCCTCAGTTGCCACATGACCTGCTACAGACTTGTGGTGCTCTGCATTAATCATTTCACTCATGTTGGCAGGGGTCGCTACAAAGTCTTCAGAAGCACTGTATTCACCAGTGAGTGCTGAAAGGAAACCTTCGTAGATGAAGACCAAACCTTGACCACCAGAGTCCACGACACCAACCTCTTTCAAGACTGGGAGCATTTCTGGTGTCTTAGCCAGAGCTCTCTTAGCACCTTCCAAGGCTGCTCGCATGACCTCAACAGCATCATCTGTCTCCTCGGCTTTTTTCTTAGCCCCAATGGCTGCACCACGAGAAACTGTCAAAATAGTTCCCTCAACTGGTTTCATAACCGCCTTGTAGGCTACTTCGACACCAGATTGGAAAGCAAGAGCCAAGTCTTGACCTGTTAATTCGTCTTTTTCCTTAATAGCTTGGGAAAATCCACGGAAGAGCTGCGAAGTGATAACCCCTGAGTTTCCACGCGCACCCATCAAGAGCCCCTTAGCAAGAATGCTCGCTACTTCTCCAACTGTAGAAGCAGGCTTGTCTGCTACTTCTTTGGCACCATTCTCGATGGTCATCCCCATGTTTGTCCCAGTATCTCCATCTGGAACTGGAAAGACGTTTAATGAATTGACATATTCAGCTTGCTTATTCAAACGAGTTGATGCGGCCTGCACCATTTCTTGAAATAAGCTGGTAGTAATTTTTGACACGATTATTCTCCTACAACTTTGATATTTTGAATGTAGACATTCACAGTCTGAGCAGTGATTCCTAGTTGGTTTTCCAAACTAAAACGAACACGCTCTTGGATGTTTTTTGAGACTTCACTAATCTTTGTTCCGTAGCTCAAGACGGTATAAACATCAACTGCAATACTGCCATCTTCGGCTGCTTTTACGACAACACCTTTTGCATAATTTTCCTTACCAAGGAGGGCTTGGAAATTATCTTTGAGGGTATTTTTGCTAGCCATACCGACCACACCAAAAATCTCAGTTGCTGCACCACCTACAACGGTTGCAATCACTTCATCTGTTAGTTCGATTTGACCATCTTTTGTATTAATTTTTACAGTCATTTTTTTTACCTCAACTAGTTGATACTTTATTTTATCATATTTCATCCCAAGTGTAAAAGCAGAATGCTGTATTGGTAGATATTTACTCTATTTTTCAAATGGTTTTATCTCTAGAGCAAAAGAAAAAGACCTAGGCGGTCTTTTCATTTTTATTAAACGCGTTCAACTTTACCTGATTTCAAAGCACGAGCTGAAGCCCAAACTTTTTTAGGTTTACCATCGATAAGAACAGTAACTTTTTGAAGGTTTGGTTTTACGGCACGTTTTGTTTGGTTCATCGCGTGTGAACGGTTGTTTCCTGATACAGTCTTACGACCTGTAAAGTAACATACTTTAGCCATTGTGTTTTCCTCCTATTAGATCTAATATAGCGGATGTGCTAGCACCACATACCGTACTATGTTATCACACTTTCTTTATTTTGGCAAGGGAATTAGGAGACTTTTTTATTTAACATAGACAACGCCAAGTTTACCAAAGGCTACTTCTCCACGGATAATCAGGGTTTTACTAGTTGGTGCTATAGGAGCATCAGCCTTGGCCGCACCAAAAGATGTTTCAACTTTCAGGTCTACTCGCCAGTGTTGTGGGACATATACAGTTGCATTACCAAAAGCCACTTCGATATTCAGAGTGGCAAAATCACCTAACATTTCTGCGTTATCATAGTAGATTTTAGCATCCCCAAAAGCGACTTCCACTTGGTCATCTACAAGATCTTGATCTTGTTTATAGAAGGTTCCACTGCCAAAAGTGACTTCCTTATCTGTGACGACTGTTCGCTCACTGTTGTACCACCATTTTTTTCCGTACCAAAACTTACTTGAGTGAGTGAGATAGCCAACTCCTAGCACTGCTAAGATACTAGCCCAAAACAAAGACTGGTTTGGAATAGGAAAAATGTTATAAAAATGATTCGCAATCGTTAAGGCTACTAGAGCGGTAAAAACTGCTGATGTTAGATGACGACGAAGCAAAGCTTCAACTGATTGGTAAGCAAAAAAGGCGATACCAATCAAAGGCCATATTTTACCATCCAAAGAAGGAATGCCAAAATTTCCTTGCAGCAAGATCCAAGCTGCTAAAACCAATAAAACAATACCAAATGCTTTCTTTTTCATGTTTTTTACCTCATGTTTCTTAGATTTTCTTTTAGGAGGGACTGGTAATGTCGTGAGACATGAACCTCCTTGTGCGTCTGATAAAAGGAAATGGTGCCCGTTCCTGAAAAGGACTTGTCCACTGAGTAAATCTGACGGATATTTGCGATAGTTGACTTGGAAACTCGACTAAAATAGCGAGGCAAGATAGACTCCAACTCATAGAGTTTGAGGCGAACCTCATAAGCTTCCTTCTGGTTATGAGCGTAAATCTTGCTCCCTTCTGTTTCAAAGAAGAGAATCTCTGACAGGTCTAGGTAATATTCACCTGTCCCCTTGTAAAAAGTCAACCTCGGAGCCTTTGACTCTTGCAAGAGCCGCTGCAAATCTGCAATTTCATCTGTCAAAGCAGGGGTCTTGATGACAATTTCAGTTTCTTCTAAATTGCCATCAATCTCAATTCGTAACTTCATCACATCTCCTTTCTGACTCTACTATATCAAAGCTAAATTAGGAAAACAAGGGCAAAAAAGCAAGTGGTCAATTTGAAGCAGTAAGTGGTTGTAAGACTAACTTGACTTACATGTCAGAATAAGAAGAAAAGGAATCCCCACACAAGACCACAAGCATAGCCAACCAAGACATCCTTGGGATAATGAACACCACCTAGTACTCGGACCAAGGCTAAGACTCCTGAGCAAATAAGCAAGATCGTTCCGATCAAAGTCCAAGCATGGAAACAGGCCATGGAGATGATAGTTGCCGAAAAGACATGGCGACTAGGCATCGACTGTCCCGAACTATCCTTGTCAAGCAAGGGATGGATGTCCCAAGTTTCATAGGGGCGTAAGTGATTGATTTTCTTACGAAACAGGGACAAAATTACAAAGCCTGTAGCAGGGACAAACAAATAGACCCCGACTTGCTGACCAAGTCCTAGCTGCAGGTAAGTAGTAACTAGCAAGGTCAGATAGACCATAGGCATGGCGACTGTCATCAAACGATTGAAACTGCGTAGTAGAAATAAAAGGGTGGGACGACTGATTAGTCTGGAGCTGATATTTCGATACCATTCTTGATAATTTTTCATTTATAATTCTCATTCATTACCTTGTTTTTGTCTACTGGTGAGACATTTGTCTTCTAGTATAGTGCAGAAAAAGAAGGCCGTCAAGCCTTCTTTTGATTTATTCTTCTGCTTCGTCTTCTGTAAATTGGCTATTGTACAAGTCAGCGTAGAAGCCACCTTGCGCCATCAGCTCCCCGTGATTGCCTTGCTCGATGATATTCCCATCTTTCATGACAAGAATCAAATCGGCATTACGAATAGTAGACAAGCGGTGGGCGATGACAAAGGAAGTTCGACCCTCCATCAAACGATCCATGGCTTTTTGGATCAATTCCTCTGTCCGTGTGTCAACAGAAGAAGTCGCCTCATCCAAAATCAAGAGCGGCGCATCCTTGAGAAGTGCACGAGCGATGGTCAAGAGTTGTTTTTGTCCAACAGACAAGGTCACTGTATCATCCAAAATAGTATCGTAACCATCTGGCAAGGTCATGATAAAGTGGTGAATTCCCACAGCCTTACTCGCTTCCATCATCCGCTCATCACTGATGTTCGTCTGATTATAGATCAGGTTTTCTCGAATCGTTCCTTCAAAGAGCCAAGTGTCCTGCAAGACCATAGAAAAGGCATCATGCACTTCTGAACGCGTCATAACCTTGGTATCCACACCATCGATGCGGATACTTCCCTTATCAATCTCATAAAACTTCATCAAAAGATTGACAATGGTTGTCTTACCAGCTCCAGTCGGTCCAACGATAGCGACTTTCTGACCTGCATGAGCTGTCGCAGAAAAGTCATGAATGATGGTGCGCTCTGGTGTATAGCCAAAGGACACGTGATCAAAGACTACTTCCCCTTTCATGTTGCTCAATTGTCTTTCCTTATGAGATTCATCTTGCATCTCTGCTTCAGCCAAAAATTCTAATACACGAGTCATGGCTGCACTCGCTTGTTGCAAGCTCGTAATTCCTTGGGCAATCTGTGACAAGGGTTGGGAGAAGGTCCGTACGTAAACCATAAAGGCTACAATAATCCCTATAGTGATATGCCCTTCTAGAGCAAGCGCGGCCCCAACGATGATGACCAAAACATAGCTAAAATTCCCAACAAAGAACATGGCTGGCATCATGATACCAGAGATAAACTGAGATTTCCAGATACTATCATGCAAGTCTTGGTTTAAACCTGCAAATCTCGCTTTGGAGGTGTCCACTGCGTTGTAGCTGGTCACTACATTGTGGCCAGAGTACATCTCTTCCACATAACCATTGACGGCTGCTAGATTATTTTGTTGGGCTTTAAAATAACCCTGTGACTTGGCCATAATTACGGAAACCGCCGCAAAACCAACAAACGTAGAAACAACCGTTACCAGAGCCAAAATCCAGTTCATCCCAAACATGGTCACCAAGACAGCAATCAACAAGAAACTAGCTGAAAGAACAGTACCTAAACTTTGGTTGAGAGATTGTGCCGCCGTATCCACATCATTAGTCACGCGCGAAAGGGTGTCTCCTTGTGAATGACGATCAAAATAGCCAAGTGGCAAACGATTAATCTTTTCAGCGATAGCTGTCCGCAAGCGTTTTGAAAAATGCTGAATGCTGGTTGAAAAGATATAGGCCTGTGTATAGTTAAGGATAGCTCCAAACACATATAGAACAACCAAAAATCCAGCAATACTTGAAACAGCCTCTAGGTCAATCTCTGTCAATAAACCATCTGAAATCAAGTTTGTAATTTCCTTAATCTTAGTTGGCCCATAAACGGTAATGATACTTGAAATGACTGCGGCCACAACTGCTATTAGGAGAGGGAGTTGGAGGCCTGCCATATAAGGTTTGCACTGTTTCCAGACCGACACTTTTTTATTTTCCATGTTCCAATTCCTCCTTCGATAGTTGTGAGTAGGCAATTTCTTGATAGACTTCGTTGGTAGCTAGAAGTTCCTTGTGGGTGCCTTGTCCCACGACTTTTCCTTGATCCAATACTAAAATCAGGTCAGCATCCATAATGGTAGAAATCCGCTGCGCTACGATGAGCTTGGTCATGGATTTTGTTTTCTCAGCTAGCTCTTGGCGTAGGACACGATCTGTCTTGTAGTCCAGGGCTGAGAAAGAGTCATCAAAGATGAGAATCTCTGGTTTACGAGCCAAGGCACGCGCAATAGCCAAACGCTGTCTTTGTCCACCTGAGAAGTTGGTCCCACCTTGGGCCACTTCTGATGCAAGACCTGCTTCCTTGTCCTCGATGAAGCTTTTAGACTGGGCCAATTCCAAGGCTTGCCACATAGCAGCTTCGCTTAGAGGAGTTTCTTTGCTCTTACCAAAGTCCAAGTTCCCCTTGACATCTCCAGAGAAGAGCACAGCTTTTTGTGGAATATAGCCGACCTTATTGCGCAAATCTTCCAAGTCGTAATCTTGCACATTGACACCATCCACTAGGATTTCTCCATCTGAGACGTCGTAAAAACGTGGCAAGAGGTTGACAAGCGTAGATTTACCAGAACCAGTCGATCCGATGAAGGCCACGGTTTGACCCGCTTCTGCTTTGAAAGTAACATGTTCCACGACTGCCTCTGAGTTTTTAGAGTAGCGGAAAGTTACATCACGAAATTCCACTTGTCCCTGAACTGAAGGATCCGCTGTCTGTGCATGACTAGGATTTTCAATAGAAGAATGCAGATCCAATACTTGATTGATACGTCCTGCCGAAACCAAGGTACGAGGAAGAATGATAAAGATTGCTCCCATGAGAAGGAATCCCATTACGACCTGCATAGCATAGGACATGAAGACCACCATATCACTAAAGAGTGGCAGTCGTTCTGTCAAACTTGCGTCGTTGATGATATAGGCACCAATCCAGTAAATAGCTAAACTTAGTCCACTGGAAATCGCCATCATAATGGGATTCATAATGGCCATCAAACGATTGACAAAGAGATTGAGACGTGTTACCTCATCGTTAGCTGCCTCAAATTTCTTATCTTGGTAATCCTCGGCATTGTATGCGCGAACAACTCGAATCCCAGTCAAACTTTCACGAGTGATACTATTGAGTTTATCTGTCAATTTTTGGATGACAGATTGTTTAGGAAAGGCCAGAGTCATGAGAACAGTGGTCATCAGAACATTGACAATAACAGCCACCACTACTGCCCAGAGCCAGTATTCTGATTTCCCAAGGATTTTTCCAATGGCCCAGATAGCCATAATTGGCCCACGAGTGACCACTTGCAAGCCCATGGTAAAGAGCATCTGTACCTGGGTAATATCATTGGTCGTCCGAGTCAAAAGACTTGGGATTGAAAAGCGCTTGATTTCTGTCTGCGAAAAATCCAAAACCTGATGAAATACATCTCTACGTAGATGGGTTGTATAGGAGGCTGCAACGCGAGCAGCAAAGAAACCAACCATAACAGATGAAAAGAAAGCTAATAAAGACAATCCAATCATCTTCGCAGCTGGTGACCAGAGTTCGCCCAACTGCGTTCCAGACGTTCCCAGTAATTCTGTAATTTGCGAAATATAGGTCGGCACCTCTAACTCGAGATAGACCGAGAAACAAGTGAACAGAATCGTAAGGACGATCATTCCCCACTCTTTTCCTGTAATACGTTTAGCGAGTTTCTTCATTCTCTCCTCCTATCTTCTCAACATTTTCTTGCAATTGCCCGAGTACCTTTTCAAAGATTGCCAAGTCTGACTTTGAAACACCCTCTAGCAGACTCTGATCGATCCGATCAAAAAAGGCCTTAACTTCTTGCATCTGCGAACGCGATTTGTCGGTCAAACGAACAAATTTTGCTCGCTTATCGCTGGGGCTGGCCTCTAACTCAACCAAACCATTTTGTACCATGCGCTTGACCAAATTACTCGCAACAGATTTAGTAATATTGAGTTCCTGCTCGATATCCTTAATTAAGACTAGTTCCTCTTTTTGTTCACGATAATCTAAAAAACGCAGAACTTGCCCTTGCGGTCCACCCATAAATTCAATGCCACATCGCTTGGCTTCTTTCTGTACCATCAGGTGAACCTGGTGCCCAAAACGTTTAAACGTCAACATCGGCTTGTTCATGATTGCTCCTTTCTTATCTTTTAAATAGTTCTCACAAGAACTATTTAAGTTTCCATGAGAACTATTCTATCACTTCCAGAAGAAATGTCAAGAAAAAAGTTTCCTTGAGAACTATTTTGGCACAAATTGACATTATGCAATATTTTTTCTATAATAAGCACTAACTACCATGGATAGAAATCCATTCACTCGATGAAGGGAGAAAACGTTCAAATGAAACCAGAAGAACAAAAAGTTTTAGGGATTTTAGCAACTATTTTTGGAGCCATCGCACTTTTAGGGTCTTGGATTCCGTTTATTAACTATCTGTCTTTTTTCATCGCTATTGTCGCTTTGATCTTGGGCATTATCGGCCTTATCGTCAACCTTAAAAAACGGAAAACGATGGCCATTATCGGAACATCCCTAGCAATTGCTTCTGTTGTACTTTTCTTTACGGCCCAGGTACTGTACGCTAATGTCTACAAAGAGTTTGCTAGGGAGTTTAACCGTTCCTACAGCGAGGCCAGTGCCTCAATGGAACGCGAAGAAGAAAGCGACTTGACAGATGATAGCGACTATTCCATCCCTGAGGAGGAAGAAGACGATACCTTCACCTGGACCCAAGAACAGTTCGACGCCTTAATCGAAGGTGACCTTGACAATAAAGGAAAAGGTGGTACCAACTACAAGGATGTTATCAAAAAACACGGACTACCAGACTCCGAGTTTGACTCCACTATCGGAGGTTATGATACGAGAAAAATCACCTATATCTCCATTGGTGACAAGATTAAGACCGTTACCTTAACTTTTGCAAAACAGGACAATGGACAGCTCTTACTCGTTCATAAAATAGCTGTAGGCCTAGGAGGAAGCCAGCAGCAAAAAGATTCAGATTCTGGGACCAGAGTCTAAGTTCAAATATCAAAAAAACGAACAGCTAATAAAACTGTTCGTTTTTCTATTAGAATCCATCTACGTTTGTGTAGATCTTTTGGACGTCTTCGTCGTCTTCAAGGACGCTGTAAAGTTTTTCAAAGGTTTCAAGGTCGTCCCCTGACAATTCCACTTCAGACTGAGGAATCATTTCTAATTCTGTCACTTGGAATTCTTCGATGCCAGACTCACGAAGGGCAACGATAGCCTTGTGAAGGTCTGTTGGAGCTGTGTAAACCGTGATTGTTCCTTCTTCTGCTTCTACATCGTCCACATCCACATCTGCTTCGAGCAATTGCTCAAAGACCGCGTCCGCATCTTCACCTGCAAATACGATAACACCCTTGTTATCAAAGAGGTATGAAACCGAACCTGAAGCACCCATGTTTCCACCGTTTTTACCAAAAGCTGCACGGACATTGGCTGCGGTACGGTTGACGTTTGAAGTCAAGGTATCCACAATCAACATAGAACCATTTGGTCCAAAACCTTCATAACGTCCTTCTGTAAAGGTTTCGTCTGTGTTTCCTTTGGCTTTATCAATCGCTTTATCGATAACGTGTTTCGGCACTTGGGCTTGTTTAGCACGGTCGATAACGAATTTCAAAGCAGTGTTTAATTCTGGGTCTGGATCACCTTTTTTAGCTGCTACATAGATTTCTACACCAAATTTTGCATATACTTTAGAGTTAGCTCCATCTTTAGCCGTTTTCTTGGCTACGATATTGGCCCATTTACGTCCCATTAGGAATCTCCTTTTTTCACATTTTAATCTTTCTTATTATAACACAAGTTTTTTCGATTTTCACTAGAGGAAATGGATTTTGTTCAGCAAATCCAACTAGGATTGTCCTTTGGCTGCCAAGATTGCCTTGCCTTCTTTTATCAGGGGATGACGGAATAGTGAGAAGTACAGTTGAATGGTCATGGCAACCCAGATAAGGGGTTCGCAAAGGATAACTCCCCTATACCCTGCCCAAGGGATAATCAAAACCACAAAAACGATTTTCCCGATTAGTTCTATAAAGCTGGAAACAAGTGGTAAGATTTTTTGCCCCAAGCCCTGCAAACAATTGCGATAAATCAGCAAAAGGCTCAAAATCGGATAAAAGACTGAACTGATTTGCAGGTAGAGACTACCATTTTCTACCAAGTATCCATCCGTCGAACTGGCCAAGAAAGAAACCAAGCTAGGACTGGCAAAAAAGAGGAAAATACAAACAAAACCTGCCCAGGACATGCTCAGACGACTCCCAACACCAAGACCTTGAACTATGCGGTCTGGTCGCCTAGCCCCGAGATTTTGAGAGGCAAAGGTCGTCATAGCAGAAGAAATAGCCGTCATCGGAAGGAGAGCAAAGGCCATAATGCGTCTAGCTGCTGTTTGGGCACTAATAATCACTGCTCCAAAGGTATTGACAGAAGACTGTAAAATCACGCTACCAATGGACACAATCGAACTCATCAAACCCATAGCCAAACCTTGCTCCAAAAGATCCGCGTACAAGGCCTTGTCCCATTTAAAATGCTTGAGTTGAGGGAGCAGTTCTGGAACACTCTTACGGATATAATAAAAGCAGAGAACCGCTGACAAGCCTTGCGAGATAATGGTAGCAAGGCCCGCAGATTGAACTCCCAGATGCAGTTGCGTAATGAAATAGAGATCTAGAACCACATTGACTAAGGCAGAAAAAATCAGAAAGCCAAGAGCTGCTAGACTGTCTCCAATGGACCGCAACAAGCCTGCAAAGAGATTATAAGCGAAGCTGACGCCTACACAAGTCACAATCATAGAAATATATTGATAGGATTGGGGAAGGATCTCTACAGGAGTATCCAGGTATTGCAAGAGTGGATACAGACCGACAAATCCCATCAGCAAGACCAAAATACTGAGAAGCCCTCCTAAAATCCAGGTTGCTGCTACTGCTTCTTTAATTTTAGTGAAATTACGAGCTCCATAATAGCGGGCAATGACAATCCCCATCCCATTTCCAACACCTAGAGTAAAGCCTATAATCAAGTCAAAAATGGCCGTTGTCGCCCCTACTGCAGCCAAGGAATCTTGACCAAGAAAACGCCCAACAATCAAGACGTCTGCAGTATTATAAAGCTGTTGGAAAATATTTGACAGCAAGATTGGAAAGGCGAAGCTTAAAAGCGCAGGAAGAATAGGACCATGTATCAAGTCCACGGATCGTTTCTTATTCATAAAGCTATTATATCAGCTTTCTAGAAGAGCGACAAGGATTGCTTGGCTTTCTTAAAATCAATTGCTTACAGAGAGACAATTTGCTATAATCAAGGAAAGGAGGTCATTTATGAGTTTGACCAGTCAATTAATTACCGATGTATTTCCTGATCTTGATAAGGTTGAAAAGCTAAACAAGGAAGCTTTTCCCGAGGAAGAACGAGTTCCTCTGTCAGAGTTCTTACGCTATCAGGACCGAGATGACGCGCACTTTTTTGCCTTTTATAACCAAGAAGAGTTTGTTGGCTTTGCCTTCTCCATCTCCAATCAAAAAGCCTTCTATATAAGCTTTTTTGCCATCATGCCCCACCTAAGGAGCCACGGATATGGAAAAGAGATCATCGAAAAGCTGACTGATTTTTACCAGCGAACCATGTTACTAGAAGTCGAGCGATTGGATGAAGAATGCGATAACTTGGAGCAGAGAAAGGCCCGCATGGATTTCTATCGCCAAAATGGCTTTAAAACAGCCAACGCTTTTCTAGAGTACGATGATCTGAGTTTTGAAATCCTCTACCGTGGCGACCATTTTGACGAAGAAGCCTATCGCGACATCTTCCAAAAGTTACAGGATGAACATTATTTTGACTTTCACATCGAATACCGTCGTTTTAGTGATCATTAAACAAGACTTAGCCTTCTGGTGAAAAACCTCTCTTTTTCGATAGAAGTTACATACAAAAATGCATGTGATCTACGATTACATGCATTTTTTATTTTCAACTGATCAGAATAAACTTTTATTCTCTCTATGGCTTAAGCTTCTGCATTGCCTTCTGGAAGAAGGAAGTAGAGAACAGCATAAGCTAAGATTCCAGAACCACCAAGTAGGGTAAAGATGATCCAAAGTGCACGAACAAGTGTGTGGTCCATGTTAAAGTAGTCAGCGACACCAGCACAAACACCAGCAATCTTTTTGTCTTGTACGTTACGAACAAGGCGTTTTCCCATTATAGTAGTCTCCTTTTTATAGAATGATTTAATTTTATCATCAAATTAAAAAATGTAACAGTCTTTTTAATTTTTTTGATTAAATACTCTTTTATTACGCTTTTGAAGCTTATGGAGACTTAATAATTAAACATAAAAAGCAGAGAAGGACTTCTCCGCTTTTATTTTTATTCTTCAATTTCGATTTCAAGTCCATCGCCTAGGTCAAGTGTCACTTCTTGGTTAGGCGCTAGATCCTCAACGACAGAAGTAGGAGTTGTTCCTTCTTCATCTTCAATCAAGCCATATTGAACACGAACTTGGTGGTCAATCTCATCAAAGACTTCTGGGTGATCTGCCAAGTATTTCTTAGCATTTTCAGAACCCTGACCGATCTTTTCATCCTTGTAAGAGTACCAAGCTCCTGCTTTTTGGATGATATCGAGATCACTTGCAATCTTCAAGAGCTCACCGGTCTTAGAAATCCCTTCTCCGTACATGATTTCAACAAAGGCTTCCTTAAATGGTGGAGCCACCTTGTTTTTGACAACCTTGATCTTGGTTTCCTTACCGACATTGGTATCTTTTTGGTCACCAGTTCCCTTGATTTGTGTGCTTCCACGAACATCCAAACGGACTGAAGCGTAGAATTTCAAAGCACGTCCACCAGGTGTTGTTTCTGGATTTCCAAACATAACCCCAACTTTTTCACGCAACTGGTTGATAAAGATGGCAATTGTTTTGGTTTTATTGATAGAAGCACCAAGTTTACGCATGGCCTGGCTCATCATACGAGCTTGCAAACCAACGTGGCTGTCTCCAATGTCTCCATCAATTTCTGCACGAGGTACAAGGGCAGCAACTGAGTCGATAACGACAAGGTCAACTGCACCTGAGTCAATCAATTTTCCAGCAATTTCAAGACCTTGCTCCCCTGAGTCTGGTTGTGACAAGAGCAATTCATCAATGTTCACACCAAGGGCTGCTGCATAGGCTGGATCAAGGGCATGCTCCGCATCGATAAAGGCAGCAATACCGCCTTCTTTTTGCGCCTGCGCAACAGCGTGAAGGGCAACCGTTGTCTTACCAGATGATTCTGGTCCATAGATTTCGATGATACGTCCCTTAGGATAACCACCTGAACCAAGAGCAATGTCAAGAGCCAACGACCCTGAACTCATCACTTGCACTTTTTGCTCCGCGCGCTCGCCTAAACGCATGATTGAGCCTTTACCAAAGTCTTTCTCAATCAATTTAAGAGCATCGTTCAAGGCTTTTTCACGATCCGCTCCAAACTTTTTTGAAATCTCATCTAATTTTTTTGGTTTTTTCGCCATTCTGTTCTCCTATATTCTACTGGTCCTTAGACCTATCTACTATTATATCAAAATTTAGTCACTTAATAAAGCCTTGCGAACTAGGTTAAAGGCATGCATAACCGCGATGTGACGTACATCTGCTCGACTCCGTCCTGCGATATTAGCCTTGATCACCTCTGTCCCTTTTGCATGTGCCAGTCCAATAAAAACTGTGCCAGCTGGATGCCCCTCTAGGCTATCTGGACCTGCCACACCTGTCAGACTGACTCCATAATCAGACTGAGTCTTGAGCCGTGCCTGCTCTGCCATTTTTCGAGCCGTAAACTCAGAAACGACCCCGTGTTCTTTTAGCTCTTGCTCGGAAATATCCAACATCTTGGACTTTTCTTCTAGGCTGTAAGTGACAAAACCGCCATTAAAGATAGCTGAAACACCTGAAAAGTCTGCTAAAGTAGCTTGAAAGAGACCTGCCGTCAAGCTTTCTGCCGCGGTAATGCTTTTCTTTCTCTTCTTAAGCTCTTCTACAACGACACTTGCTAGGCTAGTCTCCTCCCCATATCCATAACAGATGTCTCGCAGAGAAAGTTCCTCGAAAGTCTGGCGATCTAAGATTTGATTTTCCAAGATGTCCAATGCTTGATCAGCCTTTTCTTGACTAACTGCTTTTGTGGACAAGCGTAAGGTCACTTCTCCCGTTTTGGCATAAGGTGCCAAGGTCGGATCAGTTTGATGGTCAATCAAATCCGCCAAAATGGTCACCAACTGACTTTCACCAATCCCAAAGAAACGGAGCACTCGTGAGTACAACTTGGCACCAGTCATTAACTTAGGTAAGAGTTGATTTAAGACCATGGGTTTCAGCTCACTAGGCGGTCCTGGGAGGACCACGTAGGTCACGCCATCTACTTCCGATACCCCTCCGACTGCTAAACCTGTCTCATTTGGCAGTGGAGTTGCCCCTTCTACAATTTGGGCTTGGCGTTCATTATTCGGTGTCCGAGCATAGTCAGGTCTATGAGCAAAGAAGATATTCAGTTTCTCTTGCGCTTGAGGGTCAAACACCAAGGCTTTTCCCAAAAATTTTGCCAATGTTTGTTTGGTCAAATCATCCTCTGTTGGCCCTAAGCCCCCTGTCAAAATGACTAGACTGCTACGCGAGCTCGCAATCTCTAGCAAGGACATGAGACGCGCTTCATTATCTCCGACAGCTGTTTGGAAGTAGACATCTACTCCAATTTCTGCTAGCTTTTCTGATAAAAACTGGGCGTTGGTATTGACGATCTGCCCTGTTAAAATTTCTGTTCCAACAGCAATGATTTCTGCTTTCATCTTTCCTCCTACTTATCTATTCGAATTTTTTTGAAAAAATCGCAGGAAAGTCCCACGATTTGATTCTTTGTTTTATTCTATCTCTTCGTTTGAAGCATTTGTGGAAGGTGCTGTTCGACCATAAAGATTTTCATACAGAACAGCGTTGGTCTCCAACTCTGCTACGTCCTCTCTCCCTAGGGAACGACGCAAAAGATTTTGCATTTCCAGCATATGCTCTCTCGTTACGATTTGGTAAGAGATTCCTTGCAACTCAGCATCTTCACCACGAAGTTGATGTGTTTCGATGTTTTTAAAGGAATCTTGGTAACCAAGTAGTTGTGGGATACTGGAGGCAGACAAATCAACATTTGTCTGCATATTATCACTAAGCGCTTTTAAGATAGCTTGATAATGACTGATACTATTGAGGCTCAAGACCTTTTCCATAATCTTTTGAATGACTTCACGTTGACGTTTTTGACGACCATAGTCTCCCTCAGGATCCTGATAACGCATCCGTGAATAGACCAGAGCTTCCTCACCATTCAAAGTTTGCTCACCGACTCCAATCGAGATTTTATTAAATTCTTCCTGATCAGCAATCGAAATCGGGAAACCGAGTGTGTTATTTACTGTGATGCCCCCAACTGCATCAACTAGCTGTTGGAGTCCTTGCATGTTGACCATCACATAACGATCGATATGAATGTTCATCATTTTTTGAATGGTTGAAATAGCCAACTCTGCACCGCCATTGGCATAGGCAGCATTTAGTTTTGCTTCCTGAACTTGGCCATTTCCAGTTTCAATCTTGGTCAAAATATCCCGTTCTAAACTCATCATAGTGGTTTTCTTGGTTTTCGGATTGACTGTCAGAAGAATCATGGAATCACTATTCCCCGCCCAAGGGTCTGTACGTTCTACATTTCCCGTATCTACCCCCATCAAAAGAATGGTTAAAGGCTCAGTCGCCTCGATCACGTTGGTTTCTTCACCAATTTTCTTATAAGTTTTTTTACTTAGAGTTTCAGTTCCCTGATAATAAATAGTATAGGCATAAGCACCCACACCTAAAACTGTTACTGCTAGAAAAGCTAATAGCATTCCGATTATTTTTTTTACCATCTTATCATTTATCTATCAGTCTACCCATCAGGTAAACGTCTAAAAATATCCCTTCTTTTAAATAGGCTCCTCTTTCTTGTAAGCCTTCTGTAACAAATCCAAATTTTGAATAGAGGTGGATAGCTGCCTCGTTGCGCTTTTGTACACTGAGCTGCAAACGACGCAGAACTCCACTAGTTTTAGCCCACTCAATTCCCTCTTCAAGGAGTATGCTTCCTAAGCCATGATTCCAAAACTTCCTTTGGATGACCAAAAAGATATCCCCGATGTGACGAATCCGTATACGTTGCTCTGCCGTGATGTTCAAAACACCTGCAATTTCATCATTCAGGAGGGCTAGGAGAGTGATTTGATTATCTGAAGTCGCTTGCTTTTCAATAAAAAGTGCCATTTCAGATTCTGTCATCAGGATACCATTTTCATCCAAACTGGTGAAATCTGTCTCCTGACCAACTAAATCCAAGAATGCAACCAAAGCAGCAGCATCCTGAGCTTCAGCCTCACGAATACAAAGTTCATACTCCATCTTGAAGCTCCTTAATCAATTCCTCAGCACGAGAACCCTGAGCGGTAAAATAGAGGCGACGACCCTCAGCCTCTTTCAAGAGTTCCAACTCCAAGTAGGAATCTGGTAAATCCTCACCCAAAAGATGTCCCCACTCGATAACGGTCACACCACCACCAAAGAGAAACTCATCCAAGTCAATCGAATCAGCATCCCCCTCAATCCGATAGACATCCAAGTGGTAGAGCGGAAGGCGACCCTCATACTCTCTCACGATGGTGTAAGTTGGACTTTTGATCATCTGACGAATACCCAAGCCCTTAGCAATCCCCTTGGTAAAGGTTGTTTTACCAGCACCCAATTCCCCAGACAAGATCAAAACATCATTTTTTTGGAGCAAGGTTCCTAGGCGTTCTCCCAGATTGATCAGCTCTTCTTCATTTTTTGTGTACATGCTACTATTATACCAAAAAGTTCTATTTTATGTAAATTTTCTTTACAAACTTACTATAACAACTTTGGTAAAATAAGGGATTTTTATTGATAGACAAGTGTTTTTAAAAGAATATACACATGGCGCTAACAAGTAAAATATCTCGGATCACATGCCCGTAAAAGGAAAATTCTCTTCTCATAGATTTTGGAAACAAAAATCGAGCAAAAATGAATCCCAAACCGACATAAAAAACAATGGATAAGACTGTCATTGGATTTCTCAAGAACAGCATGGTTGCCAAAACTGTCAGGACAACTGTTTTTTTCTTATTGAGAGTGGTTCCCAAATCTCGACTGTATTTTTCAAATGGTAAAAAGACAAGTAAATCAATGCCAAACAAGAAAAAGAAGGAGGGCAAGAAAAGATCTACCAGCTCTTGCTGAAAAGCTGTCTGTGTTAAAATAGTCTCCGACAACACCAGACAGACGCCTACTAGGTTTAAAACCAACAAGATACTATAAAATAGTTTCACTTTTTTCTGACTGTTTATAATGCTATGAACATCCTGATCTCGAGTATAAAAGAAATTCATCGCTGCACACATGCTCGAAACAATCGCAAGGAACACAAGGAAATAGGCACTAGATTGCTTTAAAGTCAATGCTGGCCCCGTCCACAACAAGCAACTACTCAAACTAATCTGGAGCAAAGCCAGCAACAATAAGATGCGAATTGATTTCACCATTTTCATTCTCCCTTCGTATAAATGATTATACTCTGCGAGAAAGATAAAAATTCCCCTCTCGTCTCAAATGTCCAATTTTGACGCTCAACTGACAAAAATGGAAAATTATTAGTGAGGATTATTTTTAAGTTCTGACAGACCCCTATCCGACATTTTTTTACTTTTTGAAAATGAACTATAAAAAATGGTTGAAGCGATTTGAGAGATATTGCGTCGTGCTCACCCAACCCCAATAGACAGAAGAGTGAAACAAAAGAGAACCCGAAGGTCCTCTTGTTTGCTTTTATTCTACTGTTTCTTCAACTTGGATTTCCACAGTTTCCTCTACTGGAGCAAGTTCTGCCTCTTCTTGTTCTGGAGCCAGATAGGCTGCTTCATTGATAGCTTGCGGTTCAAGGTTACGGTAGCGAGCCATACCAGTACCTGCTGGGATGATCTTACCGATGATAACATTTTCCTTGAGTCCAAGGAGATGGTCTTTCTTACCACGGATAGCTGCGTCTGTAAGGACACGAGTTGTTTCCTGGAAGGAAGCCGCTGACAAGAAACTGTTGGTTTCAAGTGAGGCTTTGGTGATTCCCATAAGAACTGGGCGACCAGTCGCTGGAACTCCACCTGCGATAAGAACATCCTTGTTAGCATCTGTAAAGTCGTTGATATCCATGAGGGTACCCATGAGAAGATCTGTGTCACCTGGATCCATGACACGAACTTTACGGATCATTTGACGAACCATTACCTCGATGTGTTTGTCACCGATTTCTACCCCTTGGCTACGGTAAACTTTTTGTACTTCACCGAGAAGGTAAGTTTCAACTGATAAGACATCACGAACAGCAAGGAGACGTTTTGGTTGGATAGAACCTTCTGTCAATGCTGCACCGCGAGAGACTTGGTCTCCAACTTCAACACGCATACGTGCTGTAAATGGAACCACGTACTCACCTTCGCCAGTTTCACCCTTAACAAAGACTTTCTTGGTACGAGTTGACGCGTCTTCTTCGATGGCAGTAACTTGTCCTTTGACCTCTGTGATGACCGCTTCCCCTTTAGGATTGCGGGCTTCAAAGATTTCTTGGACACGAGGAAGACCCTGAGTGATATCGGTATTTGAGGCAACCCCACCCGTGTGGAAGGTACGCATTGTAAGCTGTGTACCAGGTTCCCCGATAGATTGGGCAGCGATTGTTCCAACTGCTTCACCAACTTCAACCGCATCACCAGTCGCCAAGTTGATACCATAACAGTGACGGCAGACACCATGACGAGTGTTACATGTAAATACAGAGCGGATAGTCACTTCTTCCACGCCAGCATTAACAATTTCACGCGCCTTGTCTTCTGTAATCAACTCATTTGGACCGATGATCACTGCACCAGTTTCTGGATGTTTAACAGTTTTCTTAGTGTAACGACCATTGAGACGCTCTTCGAGAGACTCGATCATCTCTTTTCCTTCTGCGATAGAACGGATCAAGAGACCACGGTCTGTTCCACAGTCGTCTTCACGGATGATAACGTCTTGGGCAACGTCAACCAAACGACGAGTCAAGTAACCTGAGTCGGCTGTCTTAAGGGCCGTGTCAGTCATACCTTTACGGGCACCGTGAGTTGAGAAGAACATTTCGAGTACTGACAGACCTTCACGGAAGTTTGAAAGGATCGGCAATTCCATGATACGTCCGTTCGGAGCGGCCATCAGACCACGCATACCGGCAAGCTGTGAGAAGTTTGAGATGTTACCACGGGCTCCAGAGTCCATCATCATAACGATTGGGTTCTTCGGATCTTGGTTGGCAACCAAACGTTTCTCCAATTTTTCACGGGCTGCACGCCATTCAGCTGTAACAGCGTTGTAGCGCTCATCGTCCGTAATCATACCACGACGGAATTGTTTGGTGATTTGTTCTACACGTTTGTGTGATTCTTCGATGATTTCAGCCTTGTCTTCAACAACTGGGATATCGGCAATACCCACTGTCAAACCTGCAAGAGTTGAGTGGTGGTAACCGAGGTTCTTCATGCGGTCAAGTAGAGCAGAAGTTTCTGTCGTACGGAAACGCTTGAAGATTTCAGCGATAATATTCCCAAGATTTTTCTTCTTGAATGGAGGGTTGAGCTCAAGATTGCTGATTGCTTCCTTGATATCTCCACCAAGCGGCAAGAAGTATTTAGCTGGAACACCTTCTGTTAAGTTAGCATTTGTTGGTTCTTGCAAGTAAGGTAGGCCCTCTGGCATGATGTCGTTGAAGAGGATTTTACCAACCGTTGTAAGCAAGACCTTGTGTTTTTGCTCTTCTGTCCATGGTTTGTTGAGGCTATCTGTCGCGATACCTACACGTGAGTGGAGGTGAACATAGCCATTACGGTAAGCCATAACAGCTTCGTCACGGTCTTTGAAGACCATTCCTTCACCTTCACGACCAGCTTCTTCCATGGTCAAGTAGTAGTTACCCAAAACCATGTCCTGAGATGGTGTAACAACTGGTTTACCATCTTTCGGGTTCAAGATATGCTCAGCAGCCAACATCAAGATACGAGCTTCTGCTTGGGCTTCTTCTGAAAGCGGTACGTGGATGGCCATTTGGTCCCCGTCAAAGTCGGCATTGTAGGCTTCACAGACCAGCGGGTGCAAGCGAAGGGCCTTACCATCAATCAAGACTGGCTCGAAGGCTTGGATCCCCAAACGGTGAAGGGTCGGTGCGCGGTTCAAAAGCACTGGGTGTTCTTTGATCACTTCTTCAAGGATATCCCAGATGCGTTCATCTCCACGTTCTACCAAGCGTTTAGCTGCTTTCACGTTTTGCACGATGTCACGGGCAACAATTTCACGCATGACGAATGGTTTAAAGAGCTCAATCGCCATTTCACGTGGCACACCACATTGGTACATCTTAAGAGTTGGACCAACGGCGATAACGGAACGTCCTGAGAAGTCAACACGTTTACCGAGCAAGTTTTGACGGAAGCGTCCTTGTTTCCCTTTGAGCATGTGGCTCAATGATTTCAGTGGACGGCTACCTGGTCCTGTGATCGGACGACCACGACGACCGTTGTCAATCAAAGCGTCAACCGCTTCTTGAAGCATACGCTTCTCATTTTGAACGATGATACCTGGTGCATTCAACTCAAGCAAACGAGCCAAACGGTTGTTACGGTTGATAACACGACGGTAAAGGTCGTTCAAGTCAGATGAGGCAAAACGGCCACCATCCAACTGCAACATTGGACGAAGATCTGGTGGAATAACTGGAAGGATGTTGAGAATCATCCATTCAGGTTTGTTTCCAGACTTGTAAAAGGCATCCAAAACATCCAAACGACGGATGGCTTTGACACGTTTTTGTCCAGTAGCTGTTTTCAACTCTTCTTTGAGTTCAGCAATTTCTTTTTCAAGATCTACTTGTTTCAAGAGGTCTTGGATAGCTTCGGCACCCATCTTGGCAACGAATGATCCATAACCATACTCACGCAAGCGCTCACGGTATTCGCGCTCTGTCATGATAGACTTGTGCTCAAGTGGAGTATCCTTCGGATCAATCACCACATAAGCTGCAAAGTAGATAACTTCCTCGAGGGCACGAGGACTCATATCAAGGGTCAAGCCCATACGGCTTGGAATCCCCTTGAAATACCAGATGTGTGATACAGGAGCTTTCAACTCGATGTGCCCCATACGCTCACGACGAACTTTTGTACGCGTTACTTCAACCCCACAGCGGTCACAAACAATTCCTCTGTAGCGAATGCGTTTGTACTTCCCACAAGCACATTCCCAGTCTTTTGTAGGACCAAAAATCACTTCGTCAAAGAGTCCTTCACGTTCTGGTTTCAACGTACGGTAATTGATTGTTTCAGGTTTTTTGACTTCTCCATAAGACCATGAACGGACTTTGCTTGGAGAAGCTAGGGTGATTTGCATACTTTTAAAACGATTTACATCAACCACTATTTCTTCCCTTTCTATTCTAAGTGAACTGCTTATTCTTGTTCAGCAGCTTCTTCTGTTGCTTCCGCTTTTGTTGCTTTCTCAGCTTCTTCAGCTTCAAAGGCTGCTTTAGCCTCTTGGGCTGCTTTTTCGCGGGCTTTTTCAAGGTCATCTACGTGGATGACATCTTCGTCCATTCCTTCATCCAAGTCGCGAAGTTCCACTTCTTGGTCATCTTCGTCAAGGACACGCATGTCAAGACCAAGAGATTGCAATTCTTTCACAAGAACTCGGAAGGATTCTGGAACACCTGGTTTTGGAATTGGTTTTCCTTTTGTGATAGCTTCATAAGCTTTCAAACGTCCGTTAATATCGTCAGACTTGTAAGTCAAGATTTCTTGAAGAACATTTGACGCACCGTAGGCTTCAAGAGCCCAAACTTCCATCTCACCGAAACGTTGTCCACCAAACTGAGCTTTACCTCCGAGTGGTTGTTGGGTAACGGTTGAGTATGGTCCGACTGAACGCGCGTGCAATTTATCATCAACCATGTGGTGGAGTTTGATCATGTACATGACACCAACTGATACACGGTTGTCAAACGGCTCACCTGTACGTCCGTCGTAAAGGATTGTCTTAGCATCGCTATCCATACCTGCTTCTTTAACGGTTGACCAAAGATCTTCAGAACTTGCTCCGTCAAAGACTGGTGTTGCGATGTGGATACCAAGAGTACGGGCTGCCATACCAAGGTGGAGTTCCATAACCTGACCGATATTCATACGTGATGGTACCCCAAGTGGGTTCAACATGATATCGACTGGAGTTCCGTCTGGAAGGTAAGGCATGTCTTCTACAGGAACGATACGAGAGACAACCCCTTTGTTTCCGTGACGTCCGGCCATCTTATCACCGACCTTGATCTTACGTTTTTGAGCGATGTAGACGCGAACCAGCATGTTGACACCTGATTGCAACTCATCTCCATTTGCACGTGTAAAGATCTTAACATCACGAACGACACCATCGGCACCGTGTGGTACACGAAGAGAAGTGTCGCGCACCTCACGAGACTTGTCTCCGAAGATAGCGTGCAAGAGACGTTCTTCAGCTGAAAGGTCTTTCTCACCCTTAGGTGTGACTTTACCTACAAGGATATCGCCTTCTTTAACCTCAGCACCGATACGGATAATACCCATTTCGTCAAGGTCTTTAAGAGCATCTTCACCAACGTTTGGAATTTCACGAGTGATTTCTTCAGGTCCAAGCTTTGTATCGCGTGTTTCTGATTCATATTCTTCGAGGTGGACAGATGTGTAGACATCGTCTTTCACCAAGCGTTCGCTCATGATAACGGCATCCTCGAAGTTGTAACCTTCCCATGTCATGTAGGCAACGATTGGGTTTTGTCCAAGCGCCATTTCTCCATTTTCCATAGAAGGTCCATCTGCGATAAAGTCGCCTTTTTCTACAAGATCACCAACTTTAACAAGCGTACGTTGGTTGTAGGCAGTACCTGAGTTTGAACGACGGAATTTTTGGATGTGGTAAACATCTAGCGAACCATCTTCACGGCGTACTTCTACCTTGTCAGCATCTGCGTAAGTAACTTTACCACCATACTGAGCAATAACAGCAGCACCAGAGTCATGAGCTGCTTGGTATTCCATACCAGTACCAACGTAAGGAGCTTTTGGATCAATCAATGGCACAGCCTGACGTTGCATGTTGGCACCCATGAGGGCACGGTTGGAGTCATCGTTTTCCAAGAAAGGAATACATGCAGTCGCAACGGCAACTACCTGTTTTGGTGACACGTCCATGTAGTCAACCACTTCTGCTGGATACTCTTGGTTGACCCCTTGGTGACGTCCCATGACAACTTTCTCAGCAAAAGTACCATCTTCGTTGAGGCGAGAGTTAGCCTGTGCTACAGTAAATTCATCTTCTTCATCGGCTGTCAACCAAACGATTTCGTTGGTAACAACACCTGTTTCACGGTCAACCTTACGGTATGGTGTTTGAACAAAACCATATTTGTTCAAGTGCCCGTAAGATGACAAGTTATTGATCAAACCGATGTTAGGTCCTTCAGGTGTCTCGATTGGACACATACGACCATAGTGAGTGTAATGCACGTCACGGACTTCATATCCAGCACGGTCACGTGTCAAACCACCAGGTCCCAAGGCTGACAAACGGCGTTTGTGAGACAACTCAGAAAGTGGGTTGTGTTGGTCCATGAACTGTGACAACTGTGATGAACCAAAGAATTCTTTAACCGCAGCTGTTACAGGACGAATATTGATAATTTGTTGTGGTGTTAAAACTTCATTGTCCTGAACAGACATACGTTCACGGACATTACGTTCCATACGAGAAAGTCCAAGACGTACTTGGTTGGCAAGCAATTCACCAACTGCACGGATACGACGATTTCCAAGGTGGTCGATATCATCCACACGTCCGATACCTTCTGCCAAGTTGAGGAAGTAGCTCATCTCTGCAAGGATATCCGCAGGAGTTACAACACGAACCTTGTCGTCAGGATTGGCATTTCCGATGATGGTTACAACACGGTCTGGGTCTGTTGGCGCAACAACCTTGAATTTTTGAAGCACAACTGGTTCTGTCAGAACAGCTGCATCGTTTGGAATATAAACAATCTTGTTCAAGTCGCCATCTAAGTGGCTCTCGATACTTTCGATCACGCTACGAGTCATAACGGTACCAGCTTCTACCAAGATTTCACCAGTTTCAGGGTCTACCAATGGCTCCGCAATGGTTTGGTTGAGCAAGCGTGTTTTAACGTTGAGTTTTTTATTGATCTTGTAACGACCAACAGCTGCCAAATCGTAGCGGCGTGGGTCAAAGAAACGAGCCACAAGCAAGCTACGTGAGCTTTCAGCGGTCTTAGGTTCACCTGGACGAAGGCGTTCGTAGATTTCTTTCAAAGCTTCGTCTGTACGAGAGTCCATTGGATTCTTGTGGATATCTTTTTCAACAGTATTGCGAACCAATTCGCTGTCACCGAAGATATCAAAGATTTCATCATCACCTGAGAAACCAAGCGCACGAACCAAGGTCGTAAATGGAATCTTACGAGTACGGTCGATACGAGTATAGGCGATGTCTTTTGAGTCGCTTTCCAGTTCCAACCAAGCTCCACGGTTAGGGATAACAGTAGAACCGTAGCCCACTTTACCGTTCTTATCTACTTTGTCATTAAAGTAAACACCAGGAGAACGGACCAACTGAGATACGATGATACGTTCACCACCGTTGATAATGAAGGTTCCCATTTCTGTCATGATTGGGAAATCACCAAAGAAGACTTCTTGAGTCTTGATTTCACCAGTTTCCTTGTTGATCAAGCGGAAGGTTACAAAAATGGGTGCTGAGTAGCTAGCATCGTGGATACGAGCTTCTTCGAGCGTGTATTTCGGTTCCTTGATTTCATAGCCAACAAATTCTAACTCCATTGTGTCTGTGAAGTTTGAAATTGGCAATACATCTTCAAACACTTCCTTAAGACCATGGTCTAGGAAAGCTTTGAATGAATCCGTTTGAATTTCAATCAAATTTGGTAAGTCAAGAACTTCTTTGATTCTTGAAAAACTACGACGGGTACGATGTTTCCCGTATTGAACGTCATGTCCTGCCAAGATGATTCTCCTTTGTAAATAAAGTTTCAAGCCTTGTCAATCAGGCTTTTCTAATCGTCATATGGTTTTAAAAAACCTTATCACCATGTCCTTCTGATGAATTTTCAGAATCTTTAAATCTTTGTTACAAGCACTCGAAAACCTGAAAAAAAGCACAAAAAGAGCAGCTAAATCTGACTTTTTCAGAAGATTTAACTGCTGTGAGCCTTGTCTGGACAATATTTCAGACAAAACCTACGACAAATGATTATTCACATTATACCTTATTTAGCTAGATTTTTCAAGGTTTTTTTACTATTTTTTAAACAATCTTTTCCTATATATTATTTTAAAATTTCAAGAGAATGAAGCATTATATTTTCTCTCAAAAAATAGGAAAACGCTTGCACTAATGTTTACCTCGTGCTATACTGATAAGGAACAACTACACAAGGAGAATTGTGATGAAAAAGATCCCATCTCAAACTGAGAAAAAAATGATTTACGGTATCCGTTCTTTGAAAAACGGAACTGGTTCTGTCCTTATTGGTGCCAGCATTGTCTTGCTTTCTGCTGCAATGCCAACTATTTCGGCTAATGAAAACCTTCCCCAAACTCAGGAAAAGACTAGCGTTGTGACTAAGGCTCATACTGAGACTGAAACTAGTCAAACTCAAGAGCAAACGCCTGTTTCTGAACAAAACAATGCAAACGCTTCCCTCGGTTCTAAAAAGGAAACTCCAGCTGTAGAAACTAGTCTAGCACCAGAAACACCTAAAACAGAAGATGCTACTACAAGCCAGCCTAACAGCAAAGAAGAGAAAGTAGATGCCAGCACTTCGGCGTCAACTTCAGATCAAAAACCACAAGCTGACACATCTTCTGAAGAACCCATCGCAGACAACTACTTCCGCATCCATGTAAAAAAACTCCCTGAAGAAAACAAAGATTCTCAAGGTCTTTGGACTTGGGACGATGTTGAAAAGCCGTCTGAAAACTGGCCCAATGGAGCCCAGTCCTTCAAGGATGCCAAGCAAGATGACTACGGCTATTACCTAGATGTCAAACTCAAAAATGAGCAAGCCAAGAAAGTCAGCTTCCTTATTAACAATACCAAAGGGGATAACCTAACAGGAGACCGTTCGGTAGAACGCCTCTCTCCCAAAATGAACGAGGCTTGGCTAGATGAAAACTACAAGGTATACAACTACCGCCCTCAACCAGCAGGAACTATTCGTGTCAACTACTACCGCACCGATGGCAACTATGACAAAAAATCTCTTTGGTATTGGGGCGATGTCAAAAACCCAAGCAGTGGAGAATGGCCTGACGGTACTGACTTTACCGCAACTGGAAAATATGGCCGTTACATTGATATCCCACTCAATGAAGCTGCAAGAGAATTTGGATTTTTATTACTAGACGAAAGCAAGAAAGGCGATGATGTGAAAATCCGAAAAGAGGATTACAAATTTACAGATTTGAAAAATCATAGTCAAATCTTCCTCAAAGATGATGACGAAACCATCTACACCAACCCCTACTATGTGCACGATATCCGCATGACTGGTGCTCAACACGTGGCTAAATCCCGTATCGAAAGCAGTTTTTCTACCCTAGTTGGAGCTAAGAAAGACGATATCCTCAAACACTCCAGCATCACTGATTACCAAGGGAATAAAGTAGCTATCACAGACGTAGAAGTGGATGAGGCAGGTAAAAAAGTGACCTACATCGGCGACTTCTCTGACACTCAACACCCTTACACTGTCAGCTACAATTCAGACCGATTTACCTCACGTTCAAGCTGGCGCCTCAAGGATGAGTCCTACAGTTACGATGGTCCACTCGGCGCAACTCTAAAAGAAGATGGCAAGCGTGTTGACCTCACCCTCTGGTCTCCAAGTGCTGATAAGGTTTCCGTTGTTGTCTATGACAAGAAAGACCCTGAAAAAGTAGTTGGAACTGTCGCCCTTGAAAAAGGAGAAAAAGGAACCTGGAAACAAACTCTGGATGCAAACTCTGGTCTCGGTATCAGCAACTACACTGGCTATTACTACCACTACCAAATCGAGCGCCAAGGTAAAACTGTCCTCGTTCTTGACCCTTATGCCAAATCATTAGCGGCTTGGAACAGTGACCTAGCAAAAACAGATGCCGCTCATAAGGTCGCTAAAGCTGCCTTTGTCGATCCAGCGAAGTTAGGTCCGCAAGACTTGACCTATGGAAAGATTCGTAACTTCAAATCACGTGAAGATGCCGTTATCTATGAGGCTCATGTGCGTGACTTCACTTCGGATCCTGCCATCGCAAAAGACTTGACCAAACCATTCGGTACCTTTGAAGCCTTTATCGAAAAACTAGACTATCTCAAAGACTTGGGTGTGACCCACATCCAGCTCCTTCCAGTCTTGTCCTACTACTTTGTCAATGAATTGAAAAACCATGAACGTTTGTCTGCCTACGCTTCAAGCAACAGCAACTACAACTGGGGATATGACCCTCAAAACTACTTCTCCTTGACTGGTATGTACTCAAGCGATCCTAAGGATCCAGAAAAACGTATCGCAGAATTCAAAAACCTCATCAACGAAATCCACAAACGTGGCATGGGGGCTATCTTGGACGTGGTCTACAACCATACTGCAAATGTTGATATTTTTGAAGATATTGAGCCAAACTACTATCACTTTATGGACGCAGACGGAACACCCCGTACTAACTTTGGAGGTGGTCGTTTGGGAACTACCCACTACATGTCTAAACGTGTCTTGGTAGACTCCATCAAGTATCTGGTTGAAACCTACAAAGTGGATGGCTTCCGTTTCGATATGATGGGTGACCACGATGCAGCTTCTATCGAAGAAGCGTACAAGGCTGCACGCGCCCTCAATCCAAACCTTATCATGCTAGGTGAAGGCTGGAGAACCTATGCTGGTGATGAAAATACGCCTGTACAACCCGCTGATCAGTCTTGGATGAAGAAAACAGATACTGTCGCTGTCTTCTCAGACGACATCCGCAACAACCTCAAGTCTGGCTATCCAAACGAAGGGCAACCTGCCTTTATCACAGGTGGAAAACGCGATATCAATACCATCTTTAAAAATCTCATTGCCCAACCAACAAACTTTGAGGCTGACAATCCTGGAGATGTTATCCAGTATATCGCAGCCCATGATAACTTGACCCTCTTTGACATCATTGCCCAGTCTATCAAAAAAGACCCAAGCAAGGCTAAGAACTATGCTGAAATCCATCGTCGTTTGCGACTTGGAAACCTCATGGTATTGACTGCTCAAGGAACTCCGTTTATCCACTCTGGTCAGGAATACGGACGTACCAAACAATTCCTAGACCCAGCCTACAAGACTCCTGTTCCAGACGATAAGGTCCCAAACAAATCTCACTTGTTACGTGACAAGGACGGCAAGCCATTTGTCTATCCTTACTTTATCCATGACTCTTACGACTCTAGTGATGCTGTCAACAAGTTTGACTGGACCAAGGCTACAGATGGCAAAGCATATCCTGAAAATGTCAAGAGCCGTGACTACATGAAAGGTCTGATCGCTCTTCGTCAATCTACAGATGCCTTCCGACTCAAGAGTCTACAAGATATCAAAGAGCGCGTCCAACTCATTACTGTCCCAGGCCAAAATGGTGTTGAAAAAGAAGACGTGGTCATCGGCTACCAAATCACTGCTCCAAATGGAGATATCTACGCCGTCTTTGTCAATGCAGATGATAAGGCTCGCGAATTCAACTTGGGAACTGCCTTTGCTCACTTGAGAAAGGCTGAAGTCCTCGCAGATGAAAACCAAGCAGGACCAGTAGGAATTGCTAACCCTCAAGGTCTCGAATGGACTGAAAAAGGCTTGAAATTGAACGCTCTCACTGCTGTCGTTCTCCGCTTATCTCAAGGTGGTGCCATTGTCGCTCCAGCTGTGGAAGAAAAACCAGAATTTGATCTTTCTAGCTTGGAAGTTGAACCAGAACATGGCCAAATCCAAAACCTAGCAGCCAATCCTGAAACTCAAGAAACTGCTGCAGAGGCTCACTCTCATAACTTCCTTCCAAACACAGGAACTGAGAGCAAATCCCTCCTCGCCCTTGCTGGATTCAGCATCATCGCCCTTCTCGGACTTGGATGGTTGATAAAAAACAAGAAAAAGAAATAACACTCAATGAAAATCAAAGAGTAAACTAGAAAGCTAGCCGCAGGCTGCTCAAAGCACAGCTTTGAGGTTGTAGATAAGGCGAAGCTGACCTGGTTTGAAGAGATTTTCGAAGAGTATAACCTAGCCCTCCTATAGAGAAAACACCCCATGATTAGAAGAATCTTCTAGTCATGGGGTGTTGTTTGCAGACTCTATAATATTTGTAGTGGGTAAATCCCCTATGGATATTATGGAGCCTATTTTGTTGTAGAAAAAAAGTCCCATATGACCTATAATGAAAAGCGACCAAACCATCATTAGAAAGAATCATATGGAACCATTACATTTTATCACAAAACTACTCGATATTAAAGACCCTAATATCCAAATTATGGATGTTGTTAATAGAGATACCTTCAAGGAAATCATCGCTAAACTGGACTACGACGCCCCATCTTGTCCTGATTGCGGAACCCAAATGAAGAAATATGACTTCCAGAAATCTTCTAAAATTCCTTACCTTGGAACAACTGGTATGCCTACCAGAATTCTTCTGAAAAAGCGTCGTTTAAAGTGCTATCATTGCTCAAAAACTAGTTGAAAAAACTTCTATGACCGATATCGCTCACCAGCTTTCCATTTCAACTTCAACCGTCATTCGGAAGCTCAATGACTTTAGTCGACTTCATAAGACTATGTCCTGAGACGAGTACGCCTTTAAAATGAGTTTTATCCGTACAAGGCTTTAAGAATCTCAATATTATCACTGTCCTTGAATGCAGAACACAAGCGATTATTCAAAAACGCTTTCAGGCTGTCTTTCAAACCTTTCTCAAGGACAAAGAAAAAATCATTAATGCCCTTGAATCACTCTATTCCAAAGCCAAACTAGAATTCTCGTCGCTTTGAATATCAAAAAGGAGAGGACTGATTTAGTCCTCTCCAGAGTATGACTTTTTGGTAATCCACTACAGTTGACAAATAGCCAAAAAAAGATACTCACTTAAGTATCTTGGTCAATAAATCAATCGGGAAGACAGGATTCGAACCTGCGACACCTTGGTCCCAAACCAAGTACTCTACCAAGCTGAGCTACTTCCCGAGTTAAATAGAAAAAATGCACCCTAGAGGATTCGAACCTCTAACCGCCTGATTCGTAGTCAGGTACTCTATCCAGTTGAGCTAAGGGTGCTCATTATTATATGCCGAGGACCGGGATCGAACCGGTACGATCGTTTCCAATCGCAGGATTTTAAGTCCTGTGCGTCTGCCAGTTCCGCCACCCCGGCCTCTCTAAGCGAACGACGGGATTCGAACCCGCGACCCCCACCTTGGCAAGGTGGTGTTCTACCACTGAACTACGTTCGCATCGACCTCTTCTAGTTTTAATGCCGGCTACATGACTTGAACACGCGACCCTCTGATTACAAATCAGATGCTCTACCAACTGAGCTAAGCCGGCTAATTTCTACTATGCGGGTTAAGGGACTTGAACCCCCACGCCGTTAAGCGCCAGATCCTAAATCTGGTGCGTCTGCCAATTCCGCCAAACCCGCAAATATGACCCGTACTGGGCTCGAACCAGTGACCCATTGATTAAAAGTCAATTGCTCTACCAACTGAGCTAACGAGTCTAAAATAACTTCCGTTATCTTACGGTCCCGACGGGAATCGAACCCGCGATCTTCGCCGTGACAGGGCGACGTGATAACCGCTACACTACGGGACCTATGGGAGTTAACGGGATCGAACCGCTGACCCTCTGCTTGTAAGGCAGATGCTCTCCCAGCTGAGCTAAACTCCCAAAGGGCGGAGTCTAGCTCAGCCAACGGTGAGAAACTTCGTTTCTCTCATCCGCCGATTGTAATTTCGATTTCCTCTCAATTACAACTAAGCTAAACTCCCTAGAGCTAAGCGACTTCCATATCTCACAGGGGGCAACCCCCAACTACTTCCGGCGTTCTAGGGCTTAACTGCTGTGTTCG